>JBDTAJ010000101.1:0-8851 GCA_039924705.1 Rhodanobacteraceae bacterium | reverse complement strand
AGGCTTGCCCGCATTGCTCCGGCGCCGGCCAGGTGATCGAGACGCCGTGCAAGGCCTGTCACGGCGAGGGACGCTTGCAGGAAGAACGCACGCTGTCGGTGCGCATTCCCGCCGGCGTCGATAATGGCGATCGCATCCGCCTCGCGGGTCAGGGCGAAGCCGGACCGTCCGGTGCGGCACCTGGCGATCTGTACGTCGAAACGCGCGTGCGCGAGCATCCGATTTTCAAACGCGACGGCGACGATCTGCATTGCGAGGTGCCGGTGCGTTTTGCCCAAGCTGCACTGGGTGCGCAAGTGAACGTACCGACACTCAACGGTGAAACCACCATCAGCGTGCCGCCGGAAACCCAGAGCGGGCAGGTGTTCCGGTTGCGCGGGCAGGGCGTCAAATCGGTGCGCAGCGGCCGCAGCGGCGATCTGTTGTGCCGCGTCGAGGTGGAAACGCCGGTGCGCTTGACCCACCGTCAACGCGAATTGCTGGAAGAGTTCGAGGACACTTTCGCCACCGCCGAGGACGCCGCCGCGCATTCGCCGCGCGCCAGCGGTTTCATGGATGGCGTCAGGAAGTTCTGGTCGCGCATCACGGCGTGACTGCGCTGCGGTTGGCAACGTTTTTTTGCTAGGCTCCCGCGCATGGATGAACGATCGCCGCTTCGCATAGGGTTAAACGGCGCCTCTGGCCGCATGGGCCGCGCCTTGCGCGAATTGCTGCGCGATGACGTGCGTTTCGCGCTGGCCGCGCAGATCACTGCGTCGGACGATTGGAAAGACGCGCCGGCATTGGACGTGGCGATCGATTTCAGTACGCCGTCGGGCTTTGCCGTCGCGCTGGAACATTGCGAACGCCACCGCGCCGCGCTGGTTTGCGGCACAACCGGGCTCGATGCGGCAATGCAGAGTCGCCTGGTCACCGCGGCGAAAAAAATTCCGCTGTTGTACGCCGCCAATTTCAGTCTCGGCATCGCGGTGCTGACCCGCTTGTTGCGCGAGGCCGCAAGGGCATTGCCGGATTGGGATCTGGAAATCCTGGAAGCGCATCACGCGCGCAAGATCGACGCACCCTCGGGCACCGCGTTGTCGCTGGGCCGCGCCGCGGCGCAAGCGCGCGGACAGGATTTCGATCAGGTGGCGACATTTGCGAGACACGGTCAAACCGGGCCGCGCACACCGGGCGCGATCGGGTTTTCTTCGCTGCGCGGCGGCGAGATCGTCGGCGAGCACACGGCGTTGTTCATCGGCAACGACGAGCGCATCGAGTTGACCCATCGCGCCGCCGACAATGCGATCTTCGCCCGTGGCGCGCTGGAAGCCGCAGCGTGGCTGGCCGGGCGTGCGCCGGGTTTCTACACGATCGACGACGTGATCGCCGTGCATGGCTAGCCGGGAAGACCTGCGGCCAAGTCGAACTCGACGATCTGCGGCGGATTCGCCGCGTAATCGCTGTAGCGCAGCCAGCACGGCTTGATTCGGATGTAAACAATATACGGCCATTGCTGGCGTTCACGGCCGTCCGGAAAGCGGGCGAGATAGAGATCCTTCAATCGCGCCAGCTCTGCATCGGTCGCTTTTTCAACGACGCCTTCTTACTGTACGGTCGTTTCATCATCGCTGCCAATCACGAACGCGACCCGTGGATTGCCGCGTAGATTGTCCAACTTGCGGCTGGATCGCACGGTGTCGAAAAAAAAGTTCCAGATCGCCGCTGACGACGAATCCGATCAGAGCAGCTTCCGGTGCGCCGTCGTGCGAAGCGGCCGCCAGCACGCCCAGCTTGTATTTGCGGAGACAGGCGAGCAGTTGGGGCGGGTCAAGGTCGCGCTCAATCCCTGTGCGCCGCATTGCGGTCGCGACCCGCGCCGACTTTGCGATCGAGGCCGCCCGCGACTTTCTTGAAGAATCGCGACAGCTTGCCGCGCTGGGTCTTGCGTAGTTTCTCTGTCTCGCTGGTCAACCATGCGACTTGAATGACGCGGCGTTCGCCTTCGTACGGCAGGTGGCCGTGGAAGGAATTGTCGGCGCGCTTGAAAATCGCGAATTCGCCGTACAGGGGTTTTACTTCCGGCGCGGCGAGATCGTCGATGTCGTCGATCTTGTTCAAGAAGCGCAGGCAGCCGTCGCTGGTGTCGGGCCATTGCCGGTTGAGATAGAGCAGGGCGGTCGCGACTTTGGATTTGCTGTCGGTATGGATGGTGCCGTGTCGCTTGTTGAGCGAACGGCACAATGTGACCAGCGTCGGATAGCGGCCGAGATCGTCGATGCCGAGCTTGGCGCCGACCGCGCTGGCGAACGCGGGCGCGGTCAACGCATCCACGAGCCCGTTCACTGCAGGCCCGCAATCCTTCTCGTCGTAGGGAAAGAAACCGGCGCCCGAATATTTCGGAAAATCGCGTTCCAGCGCGCCACGCGCTTCCTCCGATAATTGGCCGTGCGCGAGCAAGTGCGGAAACGGCTCGCTGCGCACCAAGGTATCGGGGCGTTGCAGACGAGCGGGATCGAGCAGGGGAGCGGCCATCGTGGAGTGCGTCTGTGTCGACGCGCCACATTGTAGCGCCTGCACGGATTTTTCCGTGAACGCGCCCAGCAAGTTCTGCTAACATTGCGCCTCGCCCGAACACCCTATCCTCAGACCGTCTTGCGCGGCCTGCGGGTTTACTCGCACCCAGGCGATCCATGACGACACCCGCTTTACTCGCCCTCGCGGATGGAACACGGTTCCACGGCGAGTCCGTTGGCGCGCAAGGCGCAACGGTCGGCGAGGTGGTGTTCAACACCGCGATGACGGGTTATCAGGAAATCCTCACCGATCCATCCTACGCGCGGCAGATCGTCACGCTGACCCATCCGCACATCGGCAATACCGGCTGCAACGCGGCGGACGCGGAATCCACGCGCGTGCACGCTGCGGGCCTGATCGTGCGCGGCGTGCCTCGGCGCGCGTCCAACTGGCGCAGCGAGGAATCGCTGCCGGATTATCTGCAACGCTTCGGGATCGTCGCGATCTCCGGGATCGACACGCGCAAGCTGACGCGGCTGTTGCGCGACAAGGGCGCGCAGAACGGCTGCATCCTCGCCGGTTCCACTATTTCCGTGGACGATGCGATCGCGCGCGCGCGCGCGTTTCCCGGCCTCGACGGCATGGATTTGGCGAAAGAGGTTGGCGTCGCTGAAAAGTACGAATGGCGCGAAGGCATTTATGACCTCGATCGCGCGGCATTTCGAGTACCGCCAACGCAATACAAGGTCGTCGCTTACGACTTTGGGCTCAAGCGCAATATCCTGAGGTTGCTCGCCGAGCGCGGCTGCACGATGACCGTGGTGCCTCCGCAAACGTCCGCGCGCGAAGTTCTGGCGCTGAAACCCGATGGCGTGTTTCTGTCCAACGGTCCCGGCGATCCGGCCGCCTGCGATTACGCGGTTCAATCCACCCGCGAATTTCTGGACGCGCGAATCCCTCTGTTCGGCATTTGTCTGGGCCAGCAATTGATGGGTCTGGCGCTCGGCGCGAAAACACGCAAGATGAAGTTCGGCCATCATGGCGCCAACCATCCGGTGAAAGACCTCGATGACGGCCGCGTGCTGATCACCTCGCAGAATCACGGCTTCGCGGTTGACCCCGACTCGTTGCCGGGCAGCACACGCATCACCCACGTTTCGTTGTTCGATGGATCGCTGCAAGGTTTCGCGCTGACCGACCGCCCGGCGTTTTGTTTTCAGGGGCACCCGGAGGCGAGTCCGGGGCCGCATGACATCGGCTATTTGTTCGATCGATTCGCACAGTCGATGCGGGGGGCGCGCTGATGCCCAAGCGCAACGACATCAAAACCATCCTGATCATCGGCGCCGGTCCCATCGTGATCGGTCAGGCCTGCGAGTTCGATTATTCCGGAACACAAGCCTGCAAGACCTTGAAAGAGGAAGGTTATCGCGTGGTGCTGGTCAACTCGAATCCGGCCACCATCATGACCGATCCGGAGATGGCCGATCGGGTCTACATCGAACCGATCGACTGGCGCACGCTCGAGCGCATCATCGCCAAGGAAAAGCCCGACGCGCTGCTGCCGACCATGGGTGGCCAGACCGCGTTGAATTGCGCGCTGGATCTTGCCGATCACGGCGTGCTGGAAAAATATGGCGTCGAATTGATCGGCGCGTTGCGCGAAGCGATCCGGATGGCCGAGGATCGCGAACTGTTCCGCATCGCGATGGGCGAGATCGGACTGGAATGCCCGAAAGCCGCGGTGGCGAAGTCGATCGAACAAGCGCGCGATATCCAGACGACGGTCGGATTTCCGACCATCATCCGGCCGAGTTTCACGCTGGGCGGCAGCGGCGGCGGCATCGCCTACAACGTCGAGGAGTTCGAGCAGATCGTCGCGCGCGGACTGGAACTCTCGCCCGTGCACGAGGTGCTGGTCGAGGAATCGGTGCTCGGCTGGAAAGAGTTCGAGATGGAAGTGGTGCGCGACAAGGCGGACAACTGCATCATCGTCTGTTCGATCGAGAACCTCGACCCGATGGGTGTGCACACCGGCGATTCGATCACCGTCGCCCCGGCACAGACGTTGACCGACAAGGAATACCAGCGCCTGCGCGGTGCATCCATCGCGGTGCTGCGCAAGATCGGCGTGGACACCGGCGGCAGCAACGTGCAATTCGGTGTGAATCCGGACGACGGGCGCGTGGTGGTGATCGAGATGAACCCGCGCGTGTCGCGCTCCTCCGCACTGGCATCGAAAGCGACGGGTTTTCCCATCGCCAAGGTCGCGGCCAAACTTGCGGTCGGCTACACGCTGGACGAATTGCGCAACGAGATCACGGGCGGCCAGATCCCGGCGTCGTTCGAGCCGAGCATCGATTACATCGTCACCAAGATCCCGCGCTTCGCTTTCGAGAAGTTTCCGGCAGCCGATGCGCGCCTCACCACGCAGATGAAATCGGTGGGCGAGGTGATGGCAATCGGCCGCACCTTCACCGAATCGTTGCAAAAAGCGCTGCGCGGGCTGGAGACCGGCCGTACCGGCTTGAATCCGGGCGGCGTGGACTATTCCAGCGAAGAAGGCATGGAAACGCTGAAACGCGAATTGCGCGAACCGGGCGCGGAGCGGCTGTTCCACGTAGGCGATGCGTTCCGCGCCGGCCTGTCGTTGCAAGACATTTTCGAGCTGACAAAAATCGATCCGTGGTTTTTGGCCGCGATCGAGGACATCGTCATCGCCGAAAACGAAGTCCGTGGGAACGGCATGGCCGTGCTCGATGAGCCACGGATGCGTGGACTCAAGCGCATGGGTTTCTCCGACGGTCGCCTCGCGCAATTGCTGGGTGCGGACGAAGCGGCAGTGCGCGCACGTCGTCACGCGCTCGGCGTGCGCCCCGTCTACAAGCGCGTGGATTCCTGCGCGGCGGAATTCGCCACCACCACCGCATACCTGTATTCCACTTACGAAGAGGAATGCGAAGCGAATCCAAGCGATCGCCGCAAGATCATCGTGCTGGGCGGCGGCCCCAACCGGATCGGGCAGGGCATCGAGTTCGACTACTGCTGCGTGCACGCTGCGCTCGCGCTGCGAGAGGACGGCTACGAGACCATCATGGTCAACTGCAATCCGGAAACCGTCTCGACCGATTACGACACTTCGGATCGCTTGTATTTCGAGCCATTGACGCTGGAGGATGTGCTCGAAATCGTCGCGCTGGAAAAACCCGAGGGCGTGATCGTGCAGTACGGCGGGCAGACGCCGTTGAAGCTGGCGCGCGCGCTGGAAGCCGCCGGTGTGCCGATCATCGGCACCTCCCCGGATTCGATCGATCTTGCCGAGGACCGCGAACGCTTCCAGCAGTTGATCGAACAACTGAAACTGAAACAACCGCCCAATCGCATCGCGCGCACCGCGGTGGAGTCGTTGACGATGGCGCGCGAGATCGGCTATCCGCTGGTGGTGCGGCCGAGCTACGTGCTGGGCGGCCGCGCGATGGAAGTGGTGCACGACGATGCGGATCTGTCGCGCTACATCCGCGACGCGGTGCGGGTGTCGGAAGCCTCGCCGGTACTGCTGGATCGTTTTCTCGATCATGCGGTCGAGGTCGATGTCGACATCATCGCCGATGCGCAAGGCAACGTGCTGATCGGCGGCATCATGGAGCACATCGAGGAAGCCGGCGTGCACTCGGGCGATTCGTCGTGCTCGCTGCCGCCGTATTCGCTGTCGCAGGCGACGCAGGACGAATTACGCCGGCAGGTGACGGTGCTGGCGCGCGCGTTGCGCGTGGTCGGGTTGATGAACACCCAATTCGCGATCCAGAGCGACGAGGCCGGCAACGACGAGGTATTCATCCTCGAGGTCAATCCGCGCGCCTCGCGCACGGTGCCGTTCGTGTCCAAGGCTACCGGCCGGCCGCTCGCGAAAATCGCCGCGCGCTGCATGGCCGGTCGCTCGCTGGCGGAGCAAGGCGTCACGCGCGAATTGATCCCGGGTTACTGGTCGGTGAAGGAGGCGATTTTCCCGTTCCTGAAATTCTCCAACGTCGACCCGATCCTCGGGCCCGAGATGCGTTCGACCGGCGAGGTGATGGGCGTGGGCCGCAGTTTCGGCGAGGCCTTCGCGCGCGGGCACGAGGCCGCGCACATCGCCGCGCCCACGCCGGGCAAGGCGTTCCTGTCGGTGCGCGACGCCGACAAGCAGCGCCTGCTGATCGTCGCCCGCGAACTGCTGCAACGCGGCTTCACGCTGATCGCGACCGGCGGCACCTGCGCGTACCTCGCCGGGCATGGCATCGAGTGTGCGCGCATCAACAAGGTGCTGGAAGGGCGCCCGCACATCGTCGATGCGATCAAGAACGGCGAGATCGCCTATATCGTCAATACCACCGAGGGTCGCCGCGCGATTGCCGATTCGTTCTCGATCCGGCGCGAGGCGTTGCAACAGCACGTTACCTATTCGACCACCCTCGCCGGCGCGCGCGCATTGCTGCATTCGCTGGATTTCCGCGGACGCGGCGAGGTTTTCAGTTTGCAGGAATTGCATCAGGAACTTGCCGTCACGACCCCCGCCGCGACTCAAGCTGGCTAGGAGCCGCAGTCGATATGAGCATCACATTCGGGAATCTTCAACAATGAGGCGAGCACCTTTGACCAAAACCGGCGCCGAACGCCTGCGCGCCGAACTGGAACGCCTGAAGTCGATCGAGCGGCCGAAGGTGATCGCCGCAATCGCCGAGGCGCGCGCGCACGGCGATCTCAAGGAGAATGCCGAATACCACGCCGCGCGCGAACAGCAGGGTTTCATCGTGGGCCGCATCAACGAACTGGAAGCGGGATTGTCTACCGCCGAGATTATCGACGTGTCGCGCTTGAATGCCGGTGCACGCGTGGTGTTCGGCGCGACCGTGGAACTGGAGGACGAGAACGGCGGCGATGGCATCGTTTACACGATCGTCGGCGACCTCGAAGCCGATATCAAACACGGCCGCATCGCGGTCTCCTCGCCGATCGCGCGCGCCCTGATCGGCAAGAGCGAGGGCGACACCTTTGAGTTCCAGGCACCCAATGGCGTGCGGCGGTACGACATCGTGGGGGTAAGTTACAAGACGTAAGCCGCGCCCGACACATCGGCGCGGCATCGATGGCTTGCCGCCGCGTATTCTTTCCCGCACAGTCGCGCAATGTCCACGTTGCATCTGATCCTGCCGCCGCTGACGCGCTTCGAGACTTCATCGCCATTGCGGCGCTGGCTGGCGCGCGGCGATCGATCGGTCGAGGCACAACGCGGCCGTCTCGTCGCCCTGGGTGCGGCATTCCAACTACCCGGCGCGTCGCTGCCCGTTGCGGCGTTGTTGCGTGATGCGATCGCTCACGATGCCGGCGAGTACGTGTGGTTGTGCGCCGATCCTGCGCATGCGCAAGCGGAAATGGCCGGCGCCAGACTCTTCGCCTGCGGCGATCTCGATCTCTCGTCCGAGGAAGCCGAACGGTTCGCCGCATCGTTGCGGCCGTTGTTCGGCGACGCCGGCATGCCGTTGGAAATCACCACGCCGCAACGCTGGTGTCTGCGGCTGCCACGCGAGGCGAAGCTGCCGGAGTTCACCGCGCCGGAAGACGCGCTCGGCGCCAACCTGCTCGATCACCTGCCGCAAGGCGAAGCGGGGCGTCGCTGGCGCGCGTTGTTCAATGAGGCGCAAGTGATCCTGCACGCGCATCCGCTGAATCGGGTGCGCCGCATGCGCGGCCAGATGCCGGTCAACGCGTTGTGGTTCTGGGGTGCGGGCGCCCTACCGATGTGGATCAAGTCGCCGTTGACCGTGCTGGCCAGCGACGACGACATCGCATGCGCGCTGGCGCAGCGCGCCAAGGTTGCAGTGGCCGCGCCGACGCTAGACGCATTCGATGCGCTCGATCGCCATGATGGTGATGCACTATTCGATCTGGAACGCGATCCCGCGATCATCGAACGCGATTGGCTGCCGCGACTCGAACTCGCCTTGCGCCGCGGCCGTGCGGCGTATATCGACGCCGCGTTCGTCAGCGGTGAGCACTTCCGGATCAAACGCTGGCATCGTTGGCGTTATTGGCGGCGCGATATTTCCCTTCCCCCGCAAGCGCGGGAAGGGGCCGAAGGCGGATGGGGGTAATGATTCGCGCGTTGACCATCATCCGCCGTGAATCCAGCGGCGAGCCGCACGACTGGCCCGAATACGTGCATCCGGTATTGCGCCGCTTGTACGCCGCGCGCGGCGCGACGTGTCCGGACGATCTGGGACATCGATTGGCCGGCCTGTTGCCGCCGCAATCGCTGTCGGGCATCGACCGCGCGACCGAACTGCTCGCGGATGCCATCGCGTGGCAACAAAGCATC
>JBDTAJ010000100.1:0-12831 GCA_039924705.1 Rhodanobacteraceae bacterium | reverse complement strand
TGCTGACGCCGCCGCGCGGCGCGCGCGCGTTGGCGCGTTCCGATCTCGACCCGCACCAGATTCTGCGCTACGGAGATCGCGCGATCTCCACGCAGTTCCATCCGGAGTTCACGGCATCCACGATGCGCGCTTATCTCGACGCGCGCGAGGATGTACTGCAAGGGGAGGATTACGATGTGGAGAAGCTGCGCGGCGAAGTGCGCGAAACGCCGGATGCGCGCGAGTTGCTTGCGCGTTTCGCGGTCTATGCGCTATCCCTGCGCATGAAAGCGGCCAAAGCCGCCATCCATGGCCAACAGCTCCGTGACCGCACTCCTCAAAAAAAGCGCGAGATCTCGAATCATTCCGGTACTTCGTAGCGCTCTAGCCGCGTAACCGCCGCGTCACCGCGCTGCGCGAAACAAACGCGAACGCGACGCCGAACGCGAAGCCGGCGATATGAGCCCACCACACCACCGTGCCGAAACCGGGGCCGGCCCAGGTGAACAGCAATTGCAACAGCACCCACATGCCGATCAGCAGCCACGCCGGCACCCGCACGAATTCGAAATAGAATCCCAGCGGCAACACCAAGCCCAGATGCGCGCGCGGAAACAGCGCCAGATACGCGCCGACCACCGCCGACACCGCGCCGCTGCAGCCGACGATCGGTGCGGTTGCACCGGACAAGGTCAGTGCGCCGACCAGATTGGCGAATGCGCCACCCATCAGGAACAGCGCAAGAAATCGGCGAGCGCCGAGCACGCGTTCGGCGGGAAACCCGAAAATCACCAGGAACAGCACATTGCCGACCAAGTGCAGCCAATCGGCGTGCATGAACAACGCGGTGAACAGGCGCAACCATGGCCACACCATGAAAGGATGCGCGGTGACGAACAAGCGCGCCGGCACCGTGCCCCAGCGCGCCAGCATCGCGTAGCGCGCTTCCGGCGCGGCCAGCATCAGCCAGCAATAACAGCCAACGCACGCCACCACCAGCAACGGCGTCACCCAGCGGGGACCACGGCGGCGGCGGTTCGGGACGTCGACGAACATGCGCGATCACCCCGCCGTGCGCAGCCGCACGCGCGCAAAATTGCGTTTGCCAACCACCAATACACCCTCGAAACCCGGCGCGAACACCCGCTGCGCGTCCTCGATCACTTGCCCGTCGATGCGCACCGCGCGTTCCTTGATCTTGCGGCTGGCTTCGGAATTGCTCGTGGTCAAGCCTGCCGCGGTCAGTAGCGCGGGCAATTTCAAACCATCCCCCGGCGCGACGATCTCGCTGATCGGCAGCAGTGCGGTGTCGCCCTCGCCGCGCACCGCCGCGTGCCAGCCGGCGATTGCTTTGTCGGCGGATACCGCATCGTGGAAACGCGCGGCCAGTTCGCGTGCCAGTTCCAGCTTGAAATCGCGCGGGTTGGCGATGCCGGCATCGACGTCGCGTTGCATGCGCGCGAGATCGTCCAGCGATTTCTCGAACGAAAGCAGCTCGAACCAACGCCACATCAGCGCATCGTCGATCTTCATGGTCTTGCCGACGATATCGATCGCGGGTTCATTGATGCCGATGGTGTTGCCGAGCGACTTCGACATCTTCTGCACACCGTCGATGCCTTCCAGCAGCGGCATGGTCAACACGATCTGCCGCGGCTGGCCCGCGGCCTCCTGCAATTGCCGGCCGACCAGCAGGTTGAATTTCTGGTCGGTACCGCCGAGTTCGACGTCGCACTCCAGCGCCACCGAGTCGTAGCCTTGCACCAGGGGATACAGGAACTCGTGGATCGCGATCGGTTGTCCGGATTTGTAACGCTTGGAAAAATCGTCGCGCTCCAGCATCCGCGCGACCGTATGCGAGGCGGCCAGCCGAATCATGCCGACCGCGTCCATCTTGTCGAACCATTCGGAATTGAAGCGCAGTTCCGTGCGCTTAGCATCGAGCACTTTGTAAACCTGCGTGGCATAGGTTTCCGCATTCGCCAATACGTCTCCGCGCGTCAGCGGTTTGCGGGTGATGTTCTTGCCACTTGGATCACCGATCATGCCGGTAAAATCGCCGATCAGAAAAATCGCGGTGTGACCCAGATCCTGGAACTGGCGCATCTTGTTGAGCAATACGGTGTGGCCCAGATGCAAGTCGGGAGCGGTTGGATCGAAGCCGGCCTTGATTCGGAGCGGGCGTCCCAGCGCCAAACGTGCGCGCAGTTCGTCCTCTTTCAGGATTTCATCCGCGCCACGGCGGATCAGGGCGAGCGCGTGGTCAAGGGTGCTCATGCGGATTGATGGCCTGGATTGGGACCGCGAACGCCGCGAATGTGCTCCGGTTCACGGTGTGAAAGCGGCGTAAAAGTTAATTGTGCGTTAAACGAGAAATCCTGCGCAAATCTTTGTCTAACAAAGCATTGACGCGGCTTTGACGTGGTGGGTATGGTACGCCCCGCCGCCGTCGTTTTGCCGGACAATAATGATGAAGCCACGCCTGCACCTCGCTACGCCGCATCACGTCCGTCGCCAAGCGATCTGCCGCAAGGCGCACATCCGTCATTTGCATTTCTACGCGCGCTGCGAGCATTGGTCATTCTGCCGCAACGCGATCGCAGCGCCGATCCGCTGGGGCCGCGAGCGTTGGATACTGGCGGGCACGGCATTATTGCTGGTGTTGCTCACCTTGATCGGATTGCCGGCGTGGGCCAGCGCGATGCGCCATCCCGCCGCACCGCCCGCGCGCACCATGCTCGCGTTGCAACTGCCGCCGCTGCCCTTGCAGCCGTCGGTGCCGGCGGTCGAGGATTGGCAAGTCGTGCACGTGCAATCCGGCCAGACGCTGGCCGACATCTTTCACGCCGAGGGTTTGTCGCCGAACGAGTTGGCGCGCGTGCTCGACAACAACGACAAGGACGCGGGCGCGCTGCGCCGCATCCATCCCGGCGACGAGATCGCGTTCCTGCTGGGTAGTTCCGGTGAGTTGCGCGCATTGCGCTTCGATCGCGATCCGGCCACCCGCGTGACCCTGCACATCGACAGCGTCAGCGGCAAGCTGGCCGAGGAAGTCACCCCGCGCGCTGTCGAGCAACGCGAGCATGTCGCGCGCGGCACGATTTCCGATTCGCTGTTCGCCGCCGGCAACCGCGCCGGCATGAGCAACGCAATGATCCTGAAGTTGGCCAAGGTGTTCGGCTACGACATCGACTTCGCGCAGGATCTGAAAGCCGGCGACAGCTTCACCGTGATTTACGACGATGTGTACCGCGATGGCGAATATCTGCACGAGGGCGACATCGTCGCCGCCGAGTTCGTCAACCAGGGCAAGACCTACACCGCGATCCGCTTCCAGTTATCCAGTGGCGATGTCGGCTACTACAGCGCCGACGGCCGTCCGCTGAAGAAATCCTTCCTGCGCACCCCGGTCGATTTCACCCGCATCTCCTCGACCTTCGGCATGCGCGAGCATCCGGTGCTGGGCTACATGCGCGCGCACAAGGGCGTGGACTACGCCGCGCCGCAGGGCACGCCGATTTACGCCGCCGGCGACGGCACCATCAAGTTCCGCGGCTGGAAAAACGGCTACGGCAACTTCATTGTGATCCAGCACAACAAGGACATTAGCACCGCCTACGGCCACATGTCGCGCTTCGACGGCGGCGAACATCTAGGCTCGCATGTGCGTCAGGGCCAGGTGATCGGCTACGTCGGCATGACCGGCCTCGCCACCGGCCCGCATCTGCATTACGAATTCCGGGTCGATGACGTGCAGCGCAATCCGTTGACGGTCACGCTGCCGAAACCCGAACCGCTGTCGGGGAGCGCTATGGCGCAGTTCAAGCGGCAGAACTCGCCGCTGCTGGCGCGCATCCAGATGGTCGACAACACCACCCGGCTGGCACGCGCCGATAATCCGCGCGGACGCGACAACCGTTCGCTCGACTGATCGCGCGTGGCCGTAGACCACGACGCGCTTTATCTCGGGCTGATCTCCGGCACCAGCGCCGACGGCATCGACGCGGCGTTGTGTTCGTTCGAACCTGCGCCCCGGCTGCACGCGGCGCTGACCCATCCGTATCCCGGCGATTTACGCGCGCGTATCCTGCAACTCGCGCAAGGCGATGGCGCGACCACCCTGGATGAAATCGGCGCGCTGGATGCACGCATCGGCCAATGCTTCGCCGACGCTGCATTGGCGCTGTTCGCGCAGTCGGCCACCGCGCCACAAGACGTGCGCGCGATCGGATCACATGGCCAGACCCTGCGCCATCGTCCCAACGCCAACCCGCGTTTCACGCTGCAACTGGGCGATCCCAATCTGATCGTCGAACGCGTGGGCATCACCACCGTCGCGGATTTTCGCCGCGCCGATTTCGCCGCCGGCGGACAGGGTGCGCCGTTGTTGCCGATCTTTCACGCCGCATTGCTGGGCAAGCACGACGCGACGCGTGCGGTGTTGAATCTCGGTGGCATCGCCAACCTGACCGTGCTGCATGCGGATGGGCGCGTCATCGGTTTCGATACGGGTCCGGCCAACGGCTTGCTGGATGCATGGTGCACGTTGCATACCGGCGAGCCGTACGATCGCGGCGGCGCATTCGCCGCGCGCGGTCAAGTCGGTGTCGCCTTGCTGACGCGCTTGCTGGGCGATCCGTACCTAGTTCGCGCGCCACCCAAGAGCACCGGGCGCGAACACTTCCATCTCGACTGGCTGCGAGCGCGGCTGGAGGATTTGCCGCTGTCGCCGGAAGACGTGCAAGCTACATTGATCCAGCTCACCGCGCGCAGCGTCGCCGAAGCCGTCGCCGCGCACGCGAACGATGCGGAAGAAATCCTGGTCTGCGGCGGCGGCGTGCACAATCCTGTATTGATGCGTGCGTTACAACATGAACTGGCGCCGCGCGTGGCGACGAGCACCACGCGATACGGCGTCGATCCGGATTACGTCGAGGCGATGGCGTTCGCGTGGCTGGCGCGTGAGCGGCTGGAAGGCCGGCCCGGCAATCTGCCGAGCGTGACCGGTGCCAAGGGTCCGCGCGTACTGGGTGGCGTGTATCGACCTTTCGTGGCCTGATTACAGCAGCGGGTTGTCCCACTCGTTGCCACTGTCGGCTCCCACCGTATCGCTTTTCGGAATCTCGTCGAACGCCTGCGCGGCTTCACGCAGCAGCGCGGCTTCTTCGGCATCCCAGCGGGTGGCGACCAGCCCGATCGCCTCGCTGTCCGACTCTGGAGCAGCTGAGAGTTCAGGACTGGCGAACGCATGACGCAAGGTGGTGACGATCAGATCGTCGACGGAGCATTCGCGCTGCCGCGCCACGTTGCGCAAGCGCTCCAACAGGACATTGTCGATTTGCTGCAGGAGGATTTCAGGCATATGCGCGGCCCTCGCCCGTTGTCACGGCGCCACGTTATCACGTCGATGGTAGCGCGACCGGTGCGCGGGCGCCGGGTAGACGCAGAAATTCACCTCGCAACGCCAATAGCAACAACAGACCCGGGAACGCGCAAGCCAGCGCGATCGCAAAATACGTAGGCCACCCAAGCGCCTGCGCAACGACGCCCGCGACCGGGCCGATCGCGATGCGACCGACCGCATCGAGCGCACTGAACAATGCATATTGGGTCGCGCTGAAACGTTTGTCGCACATCGCCATCAGCAGCGCGACGAACACGCCGGTGCCCAAACCGGAGGTGAAGTTCTCGCTCGCCACCGCGGTCACCAGCGCGCCCATCCCGTTCCATCCCAATGCCACGGCGAGAAAACCGAGCGCGCCGAGTCCCTGCAATACACCGAATACCCACAACGCACGTTTCAACGGCCAGCGTTCCAGCAGCAGACCGCCGGCGAAAGCGCCCACGATGGTCGCGGCCAATCCGAAAATCTTGTTGACCCAACCGACTTCGGCCAAGGTGTAATGCGCGCCACGCAACAGGAACGTGGTCGAAAGCGACAGCGTGAACGCATTGCCGAACTTGTACATCAATACCAACGCCAGCCAAACCAGCGCCATGCGACGCGAAAAAATTTCGCCCAATGGTTCCAGATACGCGCGCAACAGTGTCACCGGTGGTGCGGCAATGGTGCGCTCCGGCGCGAACAGCGTGGCAACCACGCCGACCCCCATCAACGCCGCCATCGCCAAATAAGCAAAATGCCAGCCCGCGTAAGTGGCGAGCACTAGCGCCAACCCGCCAGAAACCAGCATCGCTATGCGGTAACCGCCGACCCCCAGCGCCGCGCCAAGACCGCGATCGCGCGGTAACAATTGATCGGTGCGGTAGGCGTCGATCGCGGTGTCCTGGGTTGCCGAGAAGAACACCAGCGCCGCAGCGAGCACGGCGATGCCCGTCAACGATGTTTTCGGTGAGAGACCCCCGATCGCAATCAGCGCGGCGATGATCGCGATCTGCATCAGCAGCATCCAGCCACGTCGCCGGCCCAGCCACGGGAGCCGGTAACGATCCAGCAGCGGCGCCCACAGGAACTTCAATACATACGCCAGCCCAACCAGCTTCAACGCGCCGATCGTTTTCAGACTCAAGCCGCTGACCGCGCACCACGCTTCCAGCGTGCTGCCCGATAGCGCCAGCGGCAGACCCGACGCGAAACCTAGCAGGGTGACCGCGACCAGCGTGCGTGCGCGGCGCGGATCGCGCGCATCTTCCGCGTCGGAATCATCCCTCGTGATCGGCTCAACGGGCATCGAGCGCGTCATCCATCGCCGCGTATTCGACAAGATACGGCGCGTGATCGGAGAAGCGCGGTGCGGGCGTGACCGCGCAGGCTTTCAATTTGTTGCGCAGTGAGGGGGTGATGATTTGATAATCGATGCGCCAACCGACGTTATTGACGCGCGCCGCGCCGCGGTTGGACCACCAGGTGTATTCAATCGTCTCGGGTTGCAGCGCGCGGAAGCTGTCGATCCAACCGTACCTGGGCGGCGGCGCACCGTCGCCATGTTCGTCCGCGATCAGGCCGTTCAACCATGCGCGTTCTTGCGGAAGACAACCCGAATTCTTTTGATTCGATGTCCAGTTCTTGATGTCGTTGCGGGCGCGCACGATGTTCCAGTCGCCGCAGATCACGTAATCGCGCTTGCTGCGCAGCCATTCGTCAAAGATGGGTTTAAGCCGTCCCATCGCCTTGAACTTGAAAGCTTGGCGTTCCTCGCCCGAGGACCCCGACGGCACGTACAGAGACACCACCGAGAGCTTGCCGAAACGCACTTCCAGATAACGGCCCTCGTCATCGAAGGCTTTCCAGCCGAGTTGCGTCAGCACTTGGTCGGGCTCGCGTCTGGCATAGATCGCCACGCCGCTGTAGCCTTTTTTTGTCGAAGCGTCGCGATAAAAGCAGTGGTGTCCATCGGGACGGAACATCGGATCGGTGAGCTGATCCTCCTGCGCCTTGGTTTCCTGCACGCAGACCACGTCGGCTTCCTGTTTGCGCAGCCAATCGAAAAAACCCTTGGCAGCAGCGGAGCGGATACCGTTGGCGTTGAAGGAGATGATTTTCACGGGAGACGGGAAGTGAGAAGAGGAGACGGTGAAAGATTAACTGATTGCGCCTGCATCATCTTGTCCGATGGCCCTGCGAGGACAGACCACGACGGCAGCATTGATATGATGGTTTCGTCTCTCGTCTCCCGCCTTTCCATGCTCGGTCCCCATCAACGCGCCTTTATCGATCTCGTCCTCGAACGTGGCGTGTTGCGTTTCGGCGACTTCACCTTGAAATCCGGCCGGCGCAGCCCGTATTTTTTCAATCTGGGCAAGCTCGATTCGGGCGCGGCGCTGGCACGGGTGGGCGACGCCTACGCGGGCGCCGCCGTCGCATCCGGCATCGAGTTCGACATGCTGTTTGGTCCGGCCTACAAGGGCATCGCATTGGCCACGGCCTGCGCGATCGCGTTGGCGCAACAGCACGGCCGCGACCTGCCGTGGGCGTACAACCGCAAAGAAGCCAAGGATCACGGCGAAGGCGGCATGCTGGTCGGCGCGCCGCTCGCCGGCCGCGTGCTGATCGTGGACGATGTGATCACCGCCGGCACCGCGGTGCGCGAATCGCTGGCATTGATCCGCGCGCACGGCGCGCAGCCTGCCGGCGTGCTGGTCGCGCTGGATCGCCAGGAACGCGGCGCCGTGACGTTGTCGGCCACCCAGGAACTGACACACGGGTATGGCGTGCCGGTGATCGCGATCATCGGGCTCAACGATCTGCTGTCTTATGCCGGCGAGCGTGCGGAACTGGCCAGCGAGCGCGATGCCATGGCGGCTTACCGGGCGCAATACGGCGCCTGAATACCGGCCGGCGGCCGCGCGCGGCGCGGCTCTTGCATGCTTCGCGATCTATACTCGGCTCGGCCTCGCGGAGCAGCTTGCATGCACGTCATCTCAAAACCCATCGTGATCGGCGCGTTGCTGCTCTTCGCCGGCGGCGCTGTCGCCCAGAACGATACGCCGTCGACTCATTATCGCTGGCGCGACGCGGCGGGCGGTCTGCACTATAGCGACGCCATCCCGCCGGGTGCGGTGCGCTTCGGCTACGACGTGCTCAATGCTGACGGCCTGCTGGTCCGCCACGTCAACCGCGAGTTGACGCCGCAGGAGCGCGCGGCGGTGGCGGCGCAAACCGCGCAGGCCGCGGCCGTCAAGCGCGCGGCCGACCAACAGGCACTGGCCGATCGGCAATTGATCGCAGCCTATCCGACCGAAGCGGAACTGCGCGAGGCACAGCAAGCCAAGTTGGCGCAATTGCAGCAAGGCATGCAGACCACGCGGATGAATCTGCGCAGTCAGGAGCAAAGTCTGGCCGACCTCCTGGCGCACGCGGCGGAACTGGAACGCAGCGGCAAGCCGGTGCCGAACTTCATGCGCGAGCGACTGGTCACGCAGCGCGCGAGCGTCACCGGGGAGCGCAGCGCGATGGCGCAAATGCAGCGGCAGATCGACGCCACCACACAGCAATTCGCCGACGAGTTGCAACGCTATCGCACGCTGCGCGCGAAAATGCAAAGCGACATGACGCCGAGCAATTAGCTCAGCATTACGCCGCGCGATGCTGCTCTATATGTTCCGACAGCGCGCGCAGCGAACTGAAGATGCGGCGATTTTCCGGATTGTCGGAACGCAACTGGAACCCGTAGCGTTTGGATACCGCCAGCGCCAATTCCAATGCGTCGATCGAGTCCAGCCCCAGCTCGCCGCCGAACAACGGCGCGTCTGGCTGAATTTGCCCCGCCGTGACGCCTTCCAGATTCAGGTTGGTGACGATCAGCTCGGCGAGCTCATGTTCCGCTGGCGTCTGTCCGGTCATGCTGTTCGTGCTCCCGTCCCGCCCCCTGCGGAAGCCCCGCAGTGTAACATAGCCGGCTTTTGACAGGCTTTCGCGATGACTCGCCACACCACATTTTCCGCACCGATAAATAGTCACGCGCGATGAATGCCGACTCCCTCCTCGCGCGCTTCACGGTGGGCTATCGCGACAGCGAGCCGCGCGCGCTGCTCGACGAATCCGGCACCTTGGCGCTGCTGGATTTCAGCGGCCACCCGGCAACGTCCAAGGATCCGCGATGCCTGCGCGTGCCGCTGGACGCGATCGCGCGCGAGCCGCGCGAACACTGGCGGGTCGATGCGCCGGTCGAAACCGGGCAGCACGGCGCGCTGCGCTGGGCCGCCGGAGGCGGTTGGCTGTTCGCCGCGCTGGACGTGGACGAGGCCGCGCATGGTGGCATCGAAACCGCGGCCGCGCATGCCTATCGCAACTTGTGCGGCTTCGTGGCCGCGCGCACCGAACGTCATTTCCTGCGACTGTGGAATTATCTGCACGCGATCAACCAGGGCGAAGGCGATACCGAGCGTTATCGGCGTTTCTGCATCGGCCGGGCGCGCGGATTGGGTGCGCATTGCATGGAGCGTTACCCGGCCGCCACCGCGATCGGTCACCGCGGGCCGCCGGGTCTGCTGCAGGTCTACGCGCTGTGCGCGGCGATTCCGGGGGGTGCGTTGGAAAATCCGCGCCAGGTCAGCGCGTGGCGTTATCCACGCGATTACGGCCCGACCCCGCCAAGCTTCGCGCGCGCGATGCGGCTGCCGAACCATTCGCTAGCGATCTCCGGCACCGCGGCGGTGGTCGGGCATGCTTCCAGGCACGGCGATGATGTCGTCGCGCAAATCGACGAAACCTTTGCCAATCTGGATGCCTTGCTTGCCACGGCCTCGCTGCCCGTCTTCGATGCCGATTCGCCGTTGAAGATTTATCTACGCCGCGCGCAGGATGCGTCCAAGGTCGAAGCAGCCCTGGCGCGCTATCTGGATCCCGCGGTGCCGCGCCTGTTGCTCAGCGGCGATATCTGCCGCCGCGAGTTGCTGGTGGAGATTGATGGCTGGTCGCAGCCATCGCACTGACGCGATGCCGGCCGCGCCGCGACCGAAACCTACGTTTTCTTCTTCGGCCCTTGCCAGCCCGGCAACGTGACCTGCCGCGCGCGCGCCAATGTCAATTCGCCGGGCGGCGCATCCAGGCCGATGGTCGAACCCGCGCCGATGATTGCGTCCGCGCCGATGGTCACCGGCGCCACCAGCGACACGTTGGAACCGATGAAAGCGCCGTCCTCGATCACGGTGACGTGCTTGTCGGCGCCGTCGTAGTTGCAGGTGATGGTGCCGGCGCCGATGTTGACGTGCGCACCGATCACCGCATCGCCGAGATAGGCTAGGTGATTGGCCTTGGAACCTTCGCCCAGCCGCGCCTGTTTGGTCTCGACGAAGTTGCCGATGTGCGCGTCCGCGGCCAGTTCGGTGCCCGGCCGCAGCCGCGCGAATGGCCCGATCCGGCACGCCCCGTGGGTGGTCACGCCATCTAGATCGCAATGCGACAAGACCTGCGTGCCGGCGGCCAGACACACGTTGCGCAAGCGGCAGAACGGTCCGATCCGCACGCCGTCGCCCAGCGTGACTTCGCCTTCCAGGATGACATCGACGTCGATCTCGACATCCGTCCCGTGATTGACCCGGCCGCGCGCATCGAAACGCGAAGGGTCGCTGATGCGCAATCCTGTCAGCGCGAGTTCGCGTGCGCGGCGCTCACGCAAGTGACGCTCCAGTTGTGCCAATTGCCAAGGGTCGTTGGCGCCCGCCGCTTCGACCGGATCGGCCGCCGCGATCGCTTGCGCGGGCAGGTTTTCCTCGGCGGCCTGCGCGAAAATATCGGTGAGGTATAACTCGCGTTGCGCGTTGTCGTCTGACAGATTGCCCACCCACACCCGCAGATGCTGCGCGTCGGCGGCCAGCACGCCGGTGTTGATCGTGCGCAGCAAACGTTGTTCGTTGTCGGCATCTTTTTCCTCGACCACCGCACGTACGCGGCCGAGCCCATCGCGCAATACGCGGCCATAGCCGGAAGGATCGGGCAAATCGGCAACTAGCAGCGCCAGCGGCGCCTCGGCCTCGATCAGCGCGCGCAAAGTTTCCACGCGCAACAGCGGCACATCGCCGTACAACACAAGAACACGTGCGCGTTCCGGCACGCCGGCCAGCGCGAGCCGAACCGCGTCGCCGGTGCCGCGCTGCTGCGGCTGATGCACCCAGCGCAAGTCGGTTTGCGCGGCGAAGGCATCGCGCACCTGTTCGCCGTGGTGTCCGTAAACCACATGAATCGCATCCGGGCGCAGCGCGCGCGCGGTGTCCAGCACGTGCGCCAGCAGCGGCCGGCCGGCGAGCGGCAGCAGCACCTTGGGCAGTTCCGACTTCATCCGCTTGCCCTCGCCGGCGGCGAGGACGAGTACGTGCAGGTCGGCGCTCATGGATGCATCTCCGGAAGGAACCGCGCAACCTTAGCGGAAAGCGGGCGGCGCGATAAGCCGGCAGAAGCCGTCGCTCCTGGTTTCCCCTTCTTCCTCCGGGAGAAGGTGGCGCGCAGCGCTTGATGGGTGCGGGGAAACCGGCGAATTTGATTTTCCCTTCTCCTTCCGGGAGAAGGTGGCACGGAGCGCCGGATGAAGTCTAAATCGCCGAAGGCGATTGAGGATGAGGCATGGATGCGATCGGAAAGTACTCCAAACGACGGCTTGCCAATACCGCACCCTCACCCTTGCCCCTTTCCCGGCGGGAGATTTGATTTTCCCTTCTCCCGGCGGGAGAAGGTGGCGCGCAGCGCCGGATGAGGGTTCGGTATCGCCGCAGCGCCGCACTCAGCCCGGACCCTCACCCCTGCCCCTCTCCCGCTGGGAGAGGGTTCAAAACACGCGCCGCGTTGGCAGACGACGCAACGCAGAACAGCAGCTTAGCGCTCAAACGGCAACGGAGCCGTCTGCTGCGCTTTGCCCTGCTCGCGTTTGGCTTTCTTGAAGGTGTGACCGCCTTGCGCGAGGTCGGGATAACGCGCGCGTTCGCTGCCGTCGAGCAACCCCGCGATGGTCAGGATCTGGATGCGCGGGAATTGCGCGCTGGTTTGCGGCGACACGTAAAAGCCTTCCTTGATCGCTTCGGTCACCATCGGTTTGCTCGGTTCGGCCAGCGGCACGAACAGGCCGATCTGCGCGTTCTCGCGTTTCACCACATGCGCCAGATCGCGCACCATCGCCACGTTGACGTTGTCGCCGCCTTTCACCGACACGATGATTTTCTTGGCGACGCCTTTGTCGTCCTGGAAAAAGATCAGGCCGTCGATGCCGCCGTCGGCGCCTTTCTTGCGGCCCTGATACGGCTGCGCGTTGACCAGCGAGCACGCCCACCACTGGAACTGGTATTTGCCGGCGTTGGGCAACATCGCCAGCGCCCGCGCGCCGTCGAGGTCCTGCGGTGTGCCCAGCACCTCAAAGCGTTGCAAGTAATCCGGCGGACTTTCCGCGACTTTCGCGTAGG
>JBDTAJ010000099.1:0-2946 GCA_039924705.1 Rhodanobacteraceae bacterium | reverse complement strand
CTTTCGTCGGTCATGTTGAGCACGCCGACCGGCCGGCAGCGGATCACCGCGCCCGGGATCAGCGGCAGCGGCATCACCACCAGCACGTCGGCCGGATCGCCGTCGCCGCCAAGCGTGTGCGGCACGTAGCCGTAGTTGCACGGGTAGCGCATCGGCGTGGAGAGCACGCGGTCGACGAAGATCGCACCGCTCGCCTTGTCCACTTCGTACTTGATCGGTTCCGCATCCTTCGGAATCTCGATGATGACGTTGATTTCGTCCGGCACGTTGCGGCCGGTCGGTACCCGTTCCAGACTCATGATGCGTGCTCGTTCGACAAGGCAATCCCCCATTTTACGCCACGCAACCGCGGTCGCGCTTTGCACGCACCATTCACGCGCGCCGGGTCAACCTCGTGCATCGAAAAAAAGAGACGGGCATGGTCAAGTATGCATTGCTGGCGCAAGTCGAGGCCAAGCCCGGCAAGGAAAGGGAGGTCGAGGCATTTCTGCGCGGCGCACTGCCGCTGGCGCAGAAGGAACCGGGCACGCGTGCTTGGTTCGCTTGGAAAATGAGCGCGAAGATCTTCGGCATTTTCGACACTTTCGACGATGAGGTCGGGCGCGACGCGCATCTCAATGGCGAGATCGCCAAGGCGCTGATGACGAACGCCGACACGCTGCTGGCGAAACCGCCGAAGATCGACAAGCTGGAGATCCTCGCTGCGAAATAGTGCTACCAGCGCGCGAGAAAAAGCCCCGCATAAGGCGGGGCTTTTTATTCTGCTTCGTTGGCACTATCGGTTGTTCACCCTCACCCCTTGCCCTCTCCCGCTTGCAGGAGAGCGGGAGTGATCGTCGCGCTACGCGCGACATGTGCATTTCATAAAAGCGGGATGATCAGCAACGCCACGATGTTGATGATCTTGATCAGCGGATTTACCGCCGGCCCCGCGGTGTCCTTGTAGGGATCGCCCACGGTGTCGCCGGTGACCGCAGCCTTGTGCGCATCCGAGCCCTTGCCGCCGTAGTGGCCGTCCTCGATGTACTTCTTGGCGTTATCCCACGCGCCGCCGCCGGTGGTCATCGAGATCGCGACGAACAGGCCCGTGACGATCGTGCCGATCAGCACGCCGCCGAGCGCTTCCCCGCCCTTGGCGGCCGAACCAGTGATCCATTTCGCGCCGAACGCGACGATGATGGGAACCAGCACCGGCAACAGCGAGGGGATGATCATTTCCTTGATCGCCGATTTGGTCAGCATGTCCACCGCGCGCGAATAATCGGGCTTGGTGGTACCTTGCATTATTCCGGCGATTTCGCGGAACTGACGGCGCACTTCCTCGACCACGGAACCCGCCGCGCGGCCGACCGCTTCCATCGCGAGCGCGGCGAACAGGAACGGGATCAAGCCGCCGATGAAGAGGCCGATGATGACCATGTGATTCGACAGCGAGAAATCGAAGCTCGGGATTTCCGGATGTTCGGTGATCAGGTTGTGGGTGTAGTCGGCGAACAGCACCAATGCTGCCAGCGCGGCGGAGCCGATCGCGTAACCCTTGGTGACAGCTTTCGTCGTATTGCCGACCGCGTCCAGCGGATCGGTGACGCCGCGCACTTCCGGCGGCAGGTCGGCCATCTCGGCGATGCCGCCGGCGTTGTCGGTGATCGGGCCGTAAGCATCCAGCGCCACGATCATGCCGGTCATCGACAACATCGCGGTGGCGGCGATGGCGATGCCGTACAGGCCGGCCTGGTCGTAGGAAACCCAGATCGCCGCGCAAATCGCCAGCACCGGCAGCGCGGTCGATTTCATCGAAACACCCAGCCCCGCGATGATGTTGGTTGCGTGCCCGGTGGTCGAGGCTTTGGCCACATGTTGCACAGGGCCGTACTCGGTCGCGGTGTAATACTCGGTGATCCATACGATCACCGCGGTCAGCACCAAGCCCGTCAACGCGGCGCCATAAAGATGCCCGACGCCGTAGGTCGAGGTCGCCATCAAATGCGCGGTGATCGGCCAGAACGCGATCGCGGCCAGCACGCCCGAGACCAGCACCCCCGCATACAGCGCGCTCATGATTTTCGCGCCTTGGCGCGCGCGCACGAAGAAGGTGCCGATGACGGACGCAATGATCGACGCACCGCCCAGCACCAGCGGATACAGCGCGCCGTTGGGACCGACGCCCTGATCCGCCAGCACGCCGCCGAGCAGCATGGTCGCGACCAACGTCACCGCGTAGGTCTCGAACAAGTCCGCCGCCATGCCTGCGCAGTCGCCGACATTGTCGCCCACGTTGTCGGCGATCACCGCCGGGTTGCGCGGATCGTCCTCCGGAATCCCGGCCTCGACTTTGCCGACCAGATCCGCGCCCACATCCGCGCCCTTGGTGAAGATGCCGCCGCCCAGTCGCGCGAAAATCGAGATCAGCGAGGAACCGAACGCCAGACCCACCAGCGCATGCAGCGCGGCGGTTTGTTCGTAGCCGAAGGCTTGCGTCAGGATCAGGTAATAACCCGCGACGCCCAATAGAGCCAAGCCCACCACCAACATGCCGGTGATCGCGCCACCGCGGAACGCGACCTTCAAGGCGCTGGCGATGCCATTGCGCGCGGCTTCTGCGGTGCGCACGTTGGCGCGCACCGACACATTCATGCCGATGTAGCCGGTCGCACCGGAGAGGATCGCGCCGATCGCGAAACCGATCGCGGTGCCCCAGTTCAATGCGAAGCCGATGATCACGAACAGGATCACGCCGGCGATCGCGATGGTCGAATACTGGCGATTCAAATACGCGCGTGCGCCTTCCTGGATCGCCAACGCGATTTCGCGCATGCGCTCGTTGCCGGTGGATTGCTTCATGATCCAGCCGGCGGAGAACACGCCGTATAGGATGGCCACGACCGCGCAGGCGAGTGCGATCCACAAACCGTACTCTTGCAGCATTGGAAAACCCCTTCTAGTGTG
>JBDTAJ010000098.1:0-4772 GCA_039924705.1 Rhodanobacteraceae bacterium | reverse complement strand
CGCGAGCGCCACGCGCTGGCTTTGCCCGGTCTGGATCAGCGCCTGGCTCGGGATGTAGAGCACGTCGGCGCGCGGCGCCGTCTGCAAGGTGACGTGTGCATACATGTTCGGCTGCAAGCGTCCTTGCCGATTGGCAAAACGCATCCGCACTTTGAGCGTGCGCGTCATCGGATTGATATCGGGATAAACATAGTCGACCGTTCCCTGCCAGCGCTGCCCGGGAAACGCATCGAACTCGGCGACGGCCGTTTGCCCCTTGGCCAGTTGCGCGGCGGCGGCCTGGTCCACTTCGGTCTGCACCCAGACGGGATCGAGCGCGGCCAATTTCATTACCTGCGTGGCCGGCATCACGTAGGCGCCCTCGCTCACCCCCAGGCTGACCAGCACGCCCGCACTTTCGGCGTAGCGCGCGACCCGGTCGCTGACCTTGCGGTTGAGCGTGAGCTGCGCGATCTGGCCGGCGCTGAAACCCAGCGCGTGCATGCGTTCGCGCGATGCGGCGATCAGCGAGTCGCTGCCGCTGGCCAGCGCGATCAGGTATTCGCGCTGCGCCGTGGCGAGCTTGGGCGAAAACATTTCGTAAAGCAGTTGTCCGCGGCGCACCGGATCGCCCACGCTCTTGACCGCCAGCTTTTCGATCCAGCCATCGGCGCGGGTGTTGATGCTGGCGACCGTGTCCTCGTCCCAGGCGACGTAACCGACCGCCTGGATACTGCGCGAGAGTGGCCCCCGTTCGACCAGCGCGGTGCGCACGCCGAGGTTATTGACCACCGCTGGGGAAATCCTCACGTCGCTGGACTCACCGCCGCCGCTGTCGTTGGCGTAGACCGGCACCAAGTCCATGCCCATCGGTGACTTGCCCGGTTTGTCGCTGCGGAAGTTGGGATCCATCGGCGCTTTCCAGTACAGCACCTTGCGCTGCGTATCGCTTGCGCCTGCAGAGGAAGCCTTGTTCGCGCGACCCATCTGGCCGCGGTGGCCGGCGAAATACCCCGCGGTCGCCGCCAGCAACACGACGATCGCCGCGAGAAAGATCCATCCTGATTTGTTCATGGCGTGACATCCTGGATTGGCGCATCCGCGGGCGTGTGCAACAACGCGCCGCCGGTCTGATAGTCGAGGGAAGCGAGCTGCGTGAACCAATCGGCGCGCGCGCGCGCCAGTTCCAGCTTGGCCGTCAGGTACTGCTGCTCGGCCGTGATCAGCTTGAGGAAATCGCCGTTGCCGCCGCTGTAGTCGGCTTCGGCCGCCTGCAGGTTGAGTTTGCTCAGCGGTAGCAGTTTCTTGTCATCCAGTTCGATGGTGTCGGTCGCCTGTACAGCGGCGGCCAAGGATTGATCGAGATCGCCGAGCAACTGCGCGCGTGCGTCGGCCAGTTTCGCTTCGGCTTCGCGTGCGTGTGCGTGCGCCTCGCCGACTTCGCCGCGGTGGTTGCCGCCGAACGGGATATTGATCGCCACTCCTACCACTAGGCGCTTGGCCGGCTCATCCCAAAGACTGTTGTAGCCCGCCATCAATTTGAATTGCGGGTAGTTGTCTTTGTTCGCCAACGCGACCCGCTCACGGCTCGCGGCGAGGCGGGCGTCCAGACTTTGCAGCATGGGATAGCCGGCCAACGCCGCCGCTTGCAGCGTGGCATAGACCGGCAGTGGACGCGGCGCGGGCAGATCGCCCGGCGCGGCGACCGGGGCATCGGGTGGCTGGTCCAGCAGGGTGTTGATCTTGGCCTTGACGACACGCCGTCGGCGTTCGAGCTCGAAACGCTGGTTTTGCAGACGGGTGAGTTCCACTTCGGCCTGCAGCACATCCTGTTGTGGCGCCTGCCCGGAGGCATAGGCGGTTTCCGCGACCGCTTCGAGGCGCTTCAGCAGCACCCGGTTTTCCGCGTTGACCGCGAGCGCGCGGTGCACGTAGTACCACTCCGCGTAGACGCTTCGCGCGGCCGCGGCGAGGCGCAGGCGCGTGTCGTCAATCTGGCGATCGGCCGATTGCGCCTCGGCGCGAGCGGCACGGACGCGCAGATCGAGCGTACCGGGCCAAGGGATTGCTTGGCTGACCTGTACGTTCTGGTTGGGAGTCGGATAGGCACCGGCGGTGCGCGGGGCAATCGCATAGCTCAACATCGGATCCTCCAGCGCGCCGGCCGATTCGACCTTTGCGCCGGCTGCGTCCGCCGCTGCCTGCATCGCGGTGATGCCGGGATTGCGTTGCAGCACGTTGCGCACCAGCGCTTCGGCATCCAGCGTGGGACCCGAATCATCCGCGGCTTCCGGGCCGATGGAGAGAGACGGTTCATCGGCGCCGGTTGCGCTAGCGTGGTCGCGTTCGCCGGCACCCGACATAGGGGCGGGGTCAGCGTGAACGACCGCATGCAAGCCGGCGGCGTGCAACGCAGGAACCGGCAGCAGCGCTGCACACAACCACAGCCGGAAAAGCGGCGCGCGAGGACGCCGCACAACAATCGGGAAACGCATGGAGATCTCCGTTCGCAAGCATCAGACGGGCGCGATCGCAAACGCGATCGGCCGAAGCGGTCTACGCAACGGAAATCTAGATAAGCAATACCCGGAAACGGAACTCGGGTGGAATGCCGGATGCCCGCCATATCGGTGCGCTCGCGTTCATCGCGCGCGCTGCCGGCAATGCGGCGAATAGCGACGGCGACGGCAAGGGCGCGGCGAACGACAACGCCGGCACCGAAGGCGCTTGCGTGCTCTGCGTCGACGCCGATTGTTGCGCGCAATGCCACGTGCACAGCGCCGGCGATTGTTTCGCTTGCGCCATCGACATGCCTTGGCAGTGCACGATCATCGCGGCATCACTGGCCGGCATGTCCGCTGCCGCGCAGACGTACGAGGCTAGCGCCAGTTGCTGGAACAACAACGACAACACCACCAGCAGTGTCAGCCGCAGCCGGGTCCGTCGAGAGGGGCGTGGAAGCCGTTTCACAATGTCACTATAACTCCTGCGACTGCAAACCGCACTTTGCGGTTTCAGTGACTACCCTAAACGTTTGCTGGCACTGGCAGTTGTCGAATGTCCAATGAGCGCGGCCGCCAGTGGCAGCGCCAGCGCGACGCCCAACAATTGCGCAATGATAAACCCCGGCACGTCGATCGGACGAATACCAGCAAACGTGGTCGTCAACGATCGTGCGATCGTGACCGCAGGATTGGCAAAGGCGGTCGAGGCGGTGAACCAATAGGCCGCGGCGATATACGCGCCGACCAGCGCCGGGACTTGTGCCGGCCGTGCGCGATGTCCGAGCAGGATGGTCAACAGCAGGCCCACGGTGGCGACGGTTTCGCTCAGCCACAACGCCGGCCCAGCGCGTACCTTGACACCCAGGCTGATCGGATCGAGCCCGAACATCAGATGCGCTAGCACCACGCCGGCGATCGCGCCGCCGATCTGCACAGGTACATAAGCCAGCACTTCGCGCCAACCGATCGCACGGCGTAACGCGAGCGCCAAGCTAACCACTGGATTGAAATGCGCGCCGGAAATCGGCGCGATCATAATAATTAGCACGTACAACGCAAGCCCGGTCGCGGTGCTATTCGCGAGCAGAGCGACCGCGGTGTTGCCTTGCGCGAGCATCTCGCCCATGTGCCTCGAGCCGACGATCACCGCGAGCAAGGCGGCCGTGCCGATGAATTCCGCCAATAGTCGACGCGGCAATGAGGTTTTCATGCGTTCTCCTCCCCGCGCAGCCGATCGAGCAGCACCAACACGCGCCGCTCGATTTCGTCTCGTACATCGCGGAACGCTTCATCCGGCAAAGACTTGGGATCGGGCAGCGCCCAATCTTCGCGAAGGCGTGCCGGCAGCCACGGGCAGGCATCACCGCAGCCCATCGTCACCACCACATCGAATGACTGACCGTCGAACGCGCTGAGCGACTTCGATTCATCGGTGACAATGTCGATGCCACGCTCGGCCATAAAAGCGATCGCACGCGGGTTGATTATGCCGGACGGCTTGGAACCTGCGGAGCAGGCTTCGATGCGGTCATTGCCATGCAATCGCGCGAAGCCTTCGGCCATTTGACTGCGGCAAGCGTTCTCGACGCAGACGAACAGAACGCGCGGCGCGGTGCTCATCCGCAAGCTTCCGTAGCGCAACAGAACGCCGCGTCGAGTTCCGAAGATACCAGTCCGCAGCACGCGGCGGCTTCGCCAGACGCGTGTTCGGTCGGTGATGAGTAAGTTGTTGGGTGCCGTGAGTGTGAAAAATCTCCCAGCGCACGCCTTGCGGATCTTCCGCCCAATATTTGTCGGAATGCGCGTAGCAACACGTCGTGCCGCGTTCGGCCAGCGCGACCGCGTCCGCCGCGGCGAGTCGCGCGCCGGTCACCTCAAGCTCCGCGCCGTCGTCGGCTTGCAAGCCAAGGTGATCGACACCTGCGGCGCGATCGCGTTGCGAAATCGCAAAGTTCACACGCGGATCGTCCAACATCCACTTCGCGTAGTCCGGCTTGCGTACCTCCGGTGCGACACCGAACAGTGTGGAATAGAAACCAATGCTGGCGTCGAGGTCTATGACGTTGACGTGCACGTGGAAGCGTTTCATGGATGTTTCCTCCGGCTGGGTGCGCACGCGGGCGCGCAAGATGTGGCATCGCTGCCGCAACAGTTTTCGGTGAGGAAAGCGAGCAGCGCGTTCATGTGCGCATAGTCGGCGCGGCAACGGATGCTGCGGCCCTCTCGGACGTCGCCTACCAGCCCGGCGCGACGCAATACGTTGAGGTGATTGGTCAGCGTGGCTCCTGG
>JBDTAJ010000097.1:0-8298 GCA_039924705.1 Rhodanobacteraceae bacterium | reverse complement strand
GCGTGGCGGTCTCGATCGGCAGATCACCCAGATCGCGCCGCTGGACAACGCGCCGATCGCCGCGCCGACGAACCACGCCGTCGTTGCGAAAACGGCGAGTGCCACGCCAAATAACGAGCCGCCGTTGCTGGCCTCGATGACGCCGTTCTCGGCAATGAATCTCGATGCCGCCAACACGGCGGCGCCGGTGCCGACACTCGCCGCGACAGCGGGGGCCCAGGATCACGTGCTCGAAGTACGCGCCACCGGCGATAGCTGGATCGAGGTGGCCGATGGCAACGGCCGCAAACTGGACTCCGGCATCGTGCGCGCGGGTGAGCAGCGCAGTTATCACAGCGCCGTGCCGTTGGACATCACCGTCGGCAATGCCGATTCGGTGCAGGTGAGCCGCGATGGCAAACCGATGTCGCTGAAACCCTGGCAACACGCCAACGTGGCGCGCTTCCGGGTGTTCGGCGATTCCCGCGACGCCAGCGGCAACCAGTAGATTCCGCTATTCTTGTATGTCCCGCGCCCGCCGCGGGCCGTTCTTGTGCGCGGCTAGGGCCCTAAGCAATGGCTTTCGACGACTTCGACGAATACGAACAGAGCGAGCAGGTACGCAAGTGGCTGCGCGAGAACGGCTTGTCGATCGTGATCGGCGTAGTGCTGGCGCTGGCGCTGATCTTCGGCTGGCGGCAATGGCAGGCGCATCGCGCCATCCACGGTGCGCAGGCCGCCGAGCGCTATGCCGCGCTGCAGACGGCGTTGGCGTCCGGGCAATCCGCGCAGGTCGACAGCGCCGCCGCGACGCTGGAAAAGGATTACGCCGACTCGCCGTATGCGGCGCTGGGCGCTGCTGCTCGCGCCGATCTCGCGGTCGGGCAAGGCCGGCTCGACGAGGCGCATGCGGCAATGCAGTGGGCGGTCGATCACGAGAAGACCGCGGCTTTGCTTTCGCTGTATATCCTACGGCTGGCGCGGGTGGAACTTGCGCAAGACAAGGCCAAACAAGCGCTTGCGCACCTGGATAGCATGCCGGCGCGGGACTATCGCGCGATGGCCCAGGAACTCCGCGGCGACGCGCTGCTCAAACTGGGACACGCAACCGACGCGCGCAACGCTTATGCCGCTGCATTGACGGCCTTGTCGAAGGACGCAGCGCCCGGCCAACGCCAGTTGTTGCAGATGAAACTCGACGATCTCGCACTACATATTGCGCAACCTCCTCTTGCACAACCACTTGCACAGCCGGGAAAACAAGGCACATGAAGGCACGTCATCTTGTTTCGTTGTCTCTCCTGGCATTACTGCCGGCGTTCGCGGGTTGCAGCCTGATGACCAAAATCACCGGCGTGATCGGCGGCAAGGACAACGTGCAGCCGCCGACGCCGCTTGCCGAGCATTTCGCGCCGACGCTGGCGGTGCAGAAACTGTGGGATACCCGAATCGGCAAAGGCCCGGGCCGCTCCGGTGTGCGCTTGGCTCCCGCCTATGCCGATGGCAAGTTGTATGTCGCGAGCGTCGATGGCGGTCTCGCCGCGCTCGACGCCGCCAGCGGCAAGACCCTCTGGCGCGATGACACCCGCACGCAAGGCTGGTTCGGGTTCGGACACAAACGCTATCCGGACGCGCTGTACGCCGGCGGACCCGCGGTGTCCGGCGGGCTGCTGGCGGTCGGCACCTTGGACGGCCACGTTTACGGTCTCGACGCGGCCACCGGCAAGCAACGCTGGGCCTCGGAGCTTTCCAGCGAGGTGATCAGCCCGCCGGTGATCGACAACGGTACGGTGTACGCTCGCACCAACGATGCGCGCATTTACGCACTGGACGCCGCCAACGGCCGGCGTCGCTGGGTCAACGATCAAGGCAATGTGCCGCTATTGAGCCTGCGTGGCAACGGCCCGCTGCTGATTTCGCATGACGTGGTGTTCTACGGCAGCGACGACGGCAAGATCGTTGCGCTGCGCGGCGACACCGGCGCCGCGCAATGGCAGCAGCCGATCGCCAAGGGCGAAGGTCGCAGCGACATCGAGAAGATTGACGACGCCGACGGCAGCCTGCAACTGGACGGCAATACGTTGTACGCGACGGCGTACCACGGCAGCCTCGTGGCGATCGACGCGCCGACCGGTCGCGCCGCTTGGACCCATCCGTTCTCCAGCTACGTTGGCGTGGCTGCGGCCGGCAAACAATTGATCGGCGTGGACGATCAATCGGTGGTGTGGGCGTTCGACGCCGCCACCGGCGGCGATATGTGGAAGCAAGACGAATTGAAATACCGTTGGCTGACCGCGCCGGCGATACAGGGCAATTACGCCGTGGTAGGCGACGTGGAAGGCTGGGTCCACTGGCTGAGCCTGACCGACGGCAAGCTGGCCGCGCGCGTGCGATTGTCCAAGGACGCTATCCGTGCACGTCCGCTCGTGGTGGGCGATATGGCTTACGTCGAGGACGTGGATGGCCACATCGGCGCGTACCGCATTCCACTCGCGCAGTAACCATTGATCGACCGATGCCGGCGACAGGACACCCGAAATCATGTTGCCCGTCGTCGCGCTCGTTGGCAGACCGAACGTCGGCAAGTCCACGCTGTTCAATGCGCTGACCAAAAGCCGCGACGCGTTGGTCGCGGACTTGCCCGGCGTCACGCGTGACCGTCACTACGGCGTATGCCGATTGGGCGACCGCCCGTTCGTGCTGGTCGATACCGGCGGTTTGTCCGGCGAGAAGGTCGACATCGACGTGCTGACCGCCCGTCAGGTGCGGCTTGCGATCGACGAGGCACACGTTTGCGTGCTGATGGTCGATGCGCGCGAGGGCCTGTTGCCGCAGGACCGCGCGATCCTCGATGAACTGCGTCGCGCGAGCAAACCCACGTTGCTGGCGGTCAACAAGACCGATGGATTGGACGCGTCGACTGCACTGGCCGAATTCTCCGTGCTCGGCGTGGCGCAGCCGTTGCCGATCGCGGCCTCGCATGCGCGCGGCGTCGATGACCTGCTCGCGCTGCTGGTGCCGCTGCTGCCGCCGGACGAAGAGCCCGATATCGATCTCGACGATGGGCGGCACGGAACGCGCGCGGCGATTGTCGGGAGGCCGAACGTCGGCAAATCGACGCTGGTCAATCGCCTGCTCGGCGAGGAGCGCGTGGTCGTCTCCGAGGTCGCCGGTACTACCCGTGATTCGATCCACGTGCCGCTGCTGCGCGACGGCAAACGCTACACGCTGATCGACACCGCCGGGGTGCGCCGTCGCGGCAAGGTGGAGGAGGCGCTGGAGAAATTCAGTGTCATAAAAACACTGCAATCGATCGCTGCCGCGCAGGTCGTCATTGTCATGCTGGACGCCGGCGAAGGTGTGGCTGATCAGGATCTGACTCTGATCGGGCAGGTGCTGGACGCCGGCCGCGCGCTGGTGGTCGCCGCAAATAAGTGGGATGGTTTGGAGAAATACGATCGCGAGCGTTGCCGCGACGGGCTCGATCGCAAGCTCGATTTCATCGCCTGGGCGAAACCGGTATTCATTTCGGCGAAACACGGCTCGGGTTTGCGCGAATTGATGCGCGCAATCGATCGCGCGCACACCGCCGCGACGCGTCCCATGTCGTCTTCGGAACTGACCCGGTCCCTGGAAAAGGCAGTCGCCGGGCATCAGCCTCCGCTGGTGCGCGGACACGCGCCCAAATTGCGTTATGCGCACCCGGGCGGCCACAATCCGCAGACGATCGTGATCCACGGCAGCCGCACCAAGCACATTGCCGACAGCTATCGACGTTATCTCGAGAACTTTTTTCGCAAACGCTTCAAACTGGAAGGCACGCCGATCCGGATCGAGTTCCGCGACGGCGAGAATCCCTACGCCGGACGCCGCAACGTGCTCACCGAAAAGCAGCAGAAAAAACGGCAACGTTTGATCCGCCATGTTCGGGGGAAGCATTGATGAGCGCCTCACTTACTCTGGGCGTGGTGCTGGCGGGAGGCGCGGGACGGCGCGTCGACGGGCAGGACAAAGGGCTGCTGCCTTTGCACGGAAGGCCGCCCGTGGAGCGCGTGCTGGCCGTGCTGCGTCCGCAATGCGATGAAATGCTGATCGTCGCCAACCGCAATCGTGACGACTACGCGCGTTACGCCCGGGTGATCGCCGATGAAACGCCGGGACACGCCGGGCCGCTTGCCGCCATCGTCGCCGCACTCGCGCTGATCGTGAAGCACGCGCCACCGGAATACGCCGCATGCCGATGGCTGCTCACTGCTCCCGTTGATTGCCCCGATCCGCCGCACGATCTACGCGCACGTCTGCAAGACGGATTGCTGGCCGCGCCGAAAACGCCATGTGCGTACGCACTGGAGCCGCACAAGCTGCAACCGCTGTTCGCGTTGTATTCCTTGAAATACCAGGATGAGCTGCTGGCATCGGCCCGTGCCGCGTTGGCGTTGCACGCCTCGCCGCTGCGCTGGCACATGGAACTCGGCGCGGTCGCGGTGGATTTTTCCGATCGCGTGGAAGGCTTCCGCAATCTCAACACACTGCGGGATTTCCGCGACTACGAACGAGAGCATGGCAAGCCCTGACTATCCGATCCGCATTGGTCTGGAGCAAGCCTTGCAGATCGTGGGCGAGCGCGCCGCGCGCCATCGAATGCCGGCCGAGACGATTGCCTTGGCGAGTGCGCACGGTCGCGTGCTCGTGGAAGACATCCATGCGCCGCACGATCTGCCTCCTTTCGCCAATTCTGCGATGGACGGTTTTGCACTGCGCAGGGCCGATCTTCCAGTTGAGGGCGAGCGTGCGTTTACGCTGGTCGGCAATGTGTTTGCGGGCGCGACGTCGGCGCCGCAAGTCGCTTCCGGCGAATGTGTGCGCATCACCACCGGCGCTCCGATCCCGCCCGGCGCGGATACCGTCGTCATTAAGGAAAACGTGCGCATTGCGGATGATCGTGTGTCTATCAAGGCTTGTGAAAAGTCCGGCGACAACGTGCGCCCCGCCGGCGAGGATTTCTCCGCGGGAGCGTTGGCATTGCCGGAAGGAACGACGCTGCGCGCGCCGCAACTGGCCGTGCTGGCATCGCTCGGCATCGCGCAGGTTTCCGTCCGGCGCGCGCCGCGAGCAGCGGTGATCGTCACCGGCGATGAACTGGTGCCGGCGGATCGGTCGCTCGGTTTCGGCCAGATCCACGATTCCAATGGCGTGATGCTGGCCGCGTTGCTGCGCGAGGCCGGCGCACAAGTCGTCTCGCACACACATGTGCGTGACGAACCGGACGCATTGCGCAAAGCCCTGCTCGACGCCGCCGCGCATGCCGACCTGATCGTCAGCAGCGGCGGGGTGTCGACGGGTGAAACCGACTATCTGCCGGCGCTCCTTGCCGAACTCGGCGAGATCCATTTCCATAAGGTGCGCCTGAAACCCGGCATGCCGACCCTGTTCGGTCAGATCGGCGCCAGCCTGTATTTCGGGTTGCCCGGCAATCCGGTTTCGTCGGCGGTGACGTTCTTCGTCTTCGTACGTTTCGCGCTGGGTGCGATGCTCGCGGAGCGCGTCTCGGCGCAGCCGCGCCGCGCGCGTCTTTCTGAGCGGGTGAACAAACGTCATGCGCGCGCGGAACTCCTGCGCTGCACCTTGCATTGCGACGACGAAGGTGTGTCGTGGGCGACGCCGCATGCGCAACAGGGTTCCGGCATGTTGCGTGGCTTTGCCAAATGCAATGCGCTCGCTTTGCTGCCGGAAGACGTCCACGAGTTGCACCGAGCCGTGGTTGTCACGATCTGGCCGTATTGATTGCACCAGTGCGAAAATGTGCCTATGACCCTCCGCGAAATAACCCCGCGCGAAGCACTCGCTTTTCAACGCGCCGGCGCCTTGCTGCTGGACGTACGCGAACCCTTCGAGCACGCGAGCGGCCTGCCACCCGACGCCATCGCATTGCCGCGCGAGCAGATTCCGCAACGCATCGCCGCGATCGCGCCGGATCGGAAGCGTGCAATCCTGACGATCTGTGGCCACGGCCAGCGCTCGCTTTATGCGGCGCAAACCCTACTGCAACTCGGTTATGCGGACGTCGCCTCGGTTGCGGGCGGCGTCGCGCAATGGATTGCCGAAGGCTTGCCGCTCACCGAGCCGGAAGGCGACACCGATTTCAGCGAGCGCTATTCGCGTCATCTACGCCTGCCGGAAGTCGGCGAAACAGGGCAGCGCAAGCTGGAAGAATCACGTGTGGTCATCATCGGCGCCGGTGGTCTGGGTTCGCCGGCAGCGTTTTACCTGGCCGCCGCCGGCGTCGGCACGCTGGTGCTGGCCGACGACGACGCGGTGGATCGCAGCAACCTGCAGCGACAGATCCTGCATACCGATGCACGGATCGGCATGTCGAAGGTGGAATCGGCAGCGCAAACGCTGACCGCGCTCAACCCACGCACGCGCATCGAGGGACTGATCGAGCGCGTGACGTCGGCGAATGTCGAGGACTTGATCGAAGACGCCGACGTGGTGCTCGATGGTGCCGACAATTTTCCCGCACGTTATCTGCTCAACGATGCCTGCGTGAAACTGGCGAAACCCCTGGTATACGGCGCGGTCCATCGTTTCGAGGGCCAGATCAGCGTGTTCGACGCGGGCCGCAAGCGCGGTCACGCGCCGTGCTATCGCTGTTTGTTTCCGCAACCGCCGCCGGCGGAAGCCGCGCCCAATTGTTCGGAAGCCGGGGTGCTAGGTGTGTTGCCGGGCGTGATCGGGCTGTTGCAGGCGACCGAGGCGATCAAATTGATCCTTGGAATTGGTGAACCGCTGATCGGACGCCTACTGATGTTCGACGCGCTGGCGATGCGCTTCCGTGAAACACGCCTCGCGCCGGATCCCGATTGTCCCGTGTGCGCGCCGGGTAGAGTGTTTCCGGGTTACATCGATTACGCGGCGTTTTGCGCGGGCGGTTGAACGCAGTTAACGCTTTTGCGCCGCCTCGAATGCCGTCAACTGTTCCGGCGTCGCCTCCTTCTGATACTTCGCCTTCCATTCCGGAAACGGCATTCCGTAGATAACCTCGCGCGCATCCTCGCGGCTCATCGGTGTGCCGGCGTCTTGCGCCGCTTCGCGGTACCAGTCGGCTAGACAGTTGCGGCAGAAGCCGGCCAGGATCATCAGGTCGATGTTCTGCACGTCGCGGCGATCCTGGTTGAGATGTTTCAGCAGGCGGCGGAATGCGGCGGCTTCCAGTTGCGTACGATCGACGGTCATGGCGATGGCCGGGCAGGCAGGCGATAATGCGCGCCTTCGACTTTACACCGGGAAGTCTTGCTTGAGCGCACGCATCCTCGATGGCCGCCGTATCGCCGATGAACTGCTCGCCCGCGTGCGCGCGGGCGTAGACGCGCGCGTAGCGCACGGCAAAACGGCGCCGGGATTGGCGGTGGTGCTGGTCGGCGCCGATCCGGCCTCCGGCGTGTACGTCAAGAACAAGCGTCGCGCCTGCAAGCAGGTCGGGTTCAACTCCTTCGATTACGACCTGCCGGCGGACACCGATGAGGCGCAACTGCGCGCGCTGATCGACAAACTCAACGCCGACCCGACCGTGCACGGGATTCTGGTGCAGCTGCCGTTGCCCGCGCGGATTGACAGCAACGCGCTGATCGACCGCATCGACCCTCGAAAGGATGTCGATGGATTCAATGCCGCGAACCTCGGCCGACTGGCACTGCGCCGCTTCGGCCTGCGCCCGTGCACGCCCAAGGGCGTGATGACGCTACTGGGGCACACCGACCGGCCGGTGCGTGGTCGCCACGCGGTGGTGGTCGGCGTGTCCAACCACGTCGGTCGACCGTTGGTGTTGGAACTGCTGATCGCCGGCTGCACCACCACGTGCTGCCACAAGTTCACCCGCGATCTCGGCGGCTACGTTCGACAAGGCGACATCGTGATCGCCGCGGTCGGCAAGGCGGGACTGGTCAAGGGCGAATGGATCAAGCCCGGCGCGGTGGTGATCGACATCGGCATCAACCGCCGCGAGGACGGCACGCTGGTCGGCGACGTCGAGTTCGTGGAGGCCGCCAAGCGCGCGTCGTGGATAACGCCGGTGCCGGGCGGGGTAGGGCCGATGACCGTGGCGACGCTGATGGAGAATACGCTGGAAGCCGCGCACGCGCTAGATCATGAGGCAGATTGATAATTGACGGCGTATAATCCCCCATTGCCCCGTTGGATCGATCCATGCGCATCCTCGCCGAGGCCCTGACCTACGACGACGTTTACCTCGTACCCGCTCATTCGAGTGTGCTGCCGCGCGACGTCGATACCGGCACGCGCCTCACCCGCAAGATCCGC
>JBDTAJ010000096.1:0-8107 GCA_039924705.1 Rhodanobacteraceae bacterium | reverse complement strand
ATGCAAAAGCTGCGGCCTGCTCTCGCGAGTTCACCGCGCAATGTCGGCCCGGCCCCAAAATCGTGGTAGTTTAACGATCGCTTCCGCCGTGCACAATGAGACGCCGGCGCTCACATGCCTGTTCGCCTCGCTCGTCCCCTCATTTTCGTGCTGCAATTCGTGGTGGCAGGCCTTGCCGCCGCGTTCGTGATCGGCCTCCTGTGGCCTGGTCTCGGTGTGCGGCTGCGTCAGCACTTGGGCCTGACGGCGCCCGTGCCGCCCGCGCAGATCGCGCCAGCACCCGCGCCGGAAGACCTCCCCGGCAACGGCCCGGTGTCCTACGCCGACGCGGTGGCGCGCGCCGCGCCCGCGGTGGTCAACATCTACGCCGACAAGGTGGTCACCGAGCGCCAGGTCAAGGTTTTCCCCGATCCGCTGATGCAGCGGTTGTTCGGCGGCGAAGCCGGCCCCGCATTGAAACGCCGCGAGCAGAGCCTGGGTTCGGGCGTGATCTTCACCCCCGACGGCTACGTGCTGACCAACAACCACGTGATCGCCGGCGCCGACGACATCCAGGTAATGTTGTACGACGGCCGCGTCGCGCATGCGCGCGTGGTCGGCAGTGACAACGATACCGACCTGGCGGTGCTCAAGGTTGACGCCGGCAAGCTGCCGTCGATCAAGACCGCGTCCGGAATGCCGCGCGTGGGCGACGTGGTGCTGGCGATCGGCAACCCGTTCGGCATCGGCCAGACCGTGACCATGGGCATCGTCAGCGCGATCGGCCGGCAGTTGAGCCTGTCGCCGTACGAGGATTTCATCCAGACGGATGCGGCGATCAACTCCGGCAATTCCGGCGGGGCACTGGTGGACGCGCGCGGTGAACTGGTCGGCATCAACACCGCGATGCTGGAACGCGGCGTGGGCGCGGAAGGCATCGGCTTCGCGATTCCCGTGCGCACCGCCAAGATGGTGCTGGAACAGATCGTCGAACACGGCAGCGTGGTGCGCGGCTGGTTGGGCGCCGATTACGCGGGTGTCAGCGTGGCGGCCGATTCCGGGCTGCCAGCAGCGGCCCGCGGCGCCACCGTCACCGATGTTTATCCCGGCGGCCCTGCCGCGCGCGCCGGTTTGCAAACCGGCGATGTGCTGCTCACGCTCGGCAAGGGGCCGATCCTCGATCCTGCCGATCTGCGCAACCGCGAGGCCGAATTGAAACCCGGCACCACGGTCGAAGTGTCAGGCTTGCGCGCCGGTGCGCCGTTCCATACCGATGTGGTATTGGCAAGACGACCGGATTTGACCGGCGTGACCAGCCACGGCTAGGGGAAGAACTCTGCGCCAATGTATAGCGCGCGAACGCGCCGAAATCTCAACGCGATCCAGCAGCGAAAGCCGGCGGACGCAGCGCCTTCAGATAACGGTCGCGCAGCAACGCCACGCGTTTGACATACACCTTGGTCTCGTCGTACGGCGGCACGCCGCCATATTTGCGCACCGCGTCCGCGCCGGCGTTGTAAGCCGCGGCCGCCAACCCAATATTGCCATTGAAGGTCTTCAACATCATCGCGAGATAACGCGCGCCGCCGCGGATGTTCTGGCTGACGTCGAACGGATTGCTGACACCCAGATCGCTGGCGGTGCCCGGCATCAATTGCATCAGGCCCTGCGCGCCCTTGATCGAAAGCGCGGCGGGATTGAAGCCGGATTCCGCATGGATCACCGCGCGCAGCAGCGCCTCGTCCACGCCGGTTTGCGCCGAAGCGAGGCGGATGTCGTCGCTGTACGCATCCAGATGCAAGGGCGATTTGTTCCAGTCGATGGGCGAATGCACGTCGCAAGCGACGCACGTCCTCATGATGTAGGTGAACAACATCTTCGCGCTGGCGCCTTGCGCACGCGCGGCGACATTGGTGTATTCGATGCTGCCGTCGGCGCGCGCGATCCGGTAGACCGCACCGCGCCGCGACACGTAGGACGGACGCGGTTTGTCGACGACGAGTGACACCTCGCGCACGAATGAGGCCGGCGTTGCCGTGACGATCGGCGCCGGAGCGGGCGCGGTTTTCGTGATCGGCAGCGGCGCAGCGCCTTTACGCACCGGCGCCGGGGCACGCGGTGTCAGCAGATGCGGCAACAGATCCATCGCCACTGTGTCCAGCACCGACATCGGCCACGGTTTGGCGATTGACAACGCGGTCATGCCGGCGGGCGGCAAGTTCTGCACGATCGGCGCGCCCGCGTCGCGCAACGGCGTGATGGAGATGACCGCCGGATTCGGTTTGGGTGCATCGGCGATCGGCACCTGCGCGACCGGGATCGGCTGGGCTCGAACCGATCCGCTCGCCGCGGCGGGCGTTGCGACGACCGGTTCATCCCGCAACGTCGTCGTCGAGATTGTCTCCGCCGATGACTTGCGGATGCGCGTTGCGCGCGGCGCGGTGTCGATGCCGCTGATCACCTTGCAGCCCTTGTAATGTCCGACATGGCTGGCGAATACGATCTCGCCCTGATCGCCGTTGCACCGATACAGCACCGTCGCGCGCGCGGACGTGCCCACGGCAAGCAGCATTAGTGCGCAGGCCATTAGCACGCACGCCGTCGCCACGCGCATCCTCGATGGCGTGCAAGACAAGGCGAAAACGGACCGTGCGCGACGGCCGCCCGTGCCCCCCTGGCGGATGGCGGTGTCCATGGCGACTCGGAGTTTGCCCCTATCCGCGCCGGTTGCCAAGCGTTCGAGACCATGCATGTGCGCTCGGCAGCACAAAACCTGCGATCCAACGGTTGGATTAAACTGTACGGCCCCGCCGCTGTCTTCCATCCATGCCTGCCAAAACCGCCGTCGGAAAGCTCTTCATCAAGACCCACGGTTGTCAGATGAACGAGTACGACTCCGCCAAGATGGCGGACGTGCTGCACGCTGCGCACGGGCTGGAATTGACCGCGGACGAGACCCAGGCCGACGTGATCCTAGTCAACACCTGCTCGATCCGCGAGAAAGCGCAAGACAAGGTGTTCTCGCAGCTTGGCCGCTGGAAGGAATTGAAGCAAACGAATCCGAATCTGCTGATCGGCGTCGGCGGTTGCGTCGCCTCGCAGGAAGGCGCGGCGATCGTCGAACGCGCGACGTATGTCGATCTGGTTTTCGGGCCGCAGACGCTACATCGATTGCCGCAGATGATCGACGCGCGCCGCGCGACCGGCGTGCCGCAGGTCGACATTTCCTTTCCCGAAATCGAGAAGTTCGATGCGCTGCCGGAGCCGCGCGCCGAAGGCCCGACCGCGTTCGTCTCGATCATGGAAGGCTGTTCGAAATACTGCGCGTTCTGCGTGGTGCCGTACACCCGCGGCGAGGAAATTTCGCGCCCGTTCGACGATGTGTTGGCCGAAGTCGCCACGCTCGCGGAGCAACGTGTGCGCGAAGTCAATTTGCTGGGCCAGAACGTCAACGCCTATCGCGGGTCGATGCACGATGGGCGCGTCGCCGATCTCGCACTGCTGATCCGTGCGATCGCACAACTGGACGAGATCGGCCGCATCCGTTTCACCACCTCGCATCCGCTGGAGTTTTCGGATGCATTGATCGCGGCGTATCGCGACGTACCGAAACTGGCCAATTACCTGCATCTGCCGGTGCAGTCCGGTTCCGACCGGATTCTCGCCGCGATGAAGCGCGGCTATACCGCGCTGGAGTTCAAGCAGAAGCTCCGCAAGCTACGCGCGGTGCGTCCGGGCATTTCGATTTCCTCGGATTTCATCGTCGGTTTTCCCGGCGAGACCGATCACGATTTCACGCAGACCATGCAACTGATCGCGGACGTCGGTTTCGATCAGAGTTTTTCCTTCATCTATTCGCGCCGGCCGGGCACGCCGGCGGCGAATCTGCCTGACGACACGCCGGATGCGGTCAAGCACAAGCGCCTGGCGCATTTGCAGGCGACGATCAACGCCAACGCGACGAAGATCGGCGAATCGATGGTGGACGGCGTGCAACGTATCCTGGTGACCGGCGCCAGCGCGCGCGACAAGAACGAACTCACCGGCAAGACCGAGAACATGCGCTCGGTCAATTTCCCCGGCGACGAGAAGTTGATCGGTCGATTCGTGGACGTCACGATCACGGCGGCGCTGGTGAATTCGCTGCGCGGGCGCGTGACGCGAATCGCGGAAACGACATGACCGATACGCTGACCCAACACGACCTCGCGCTCGAACCCAAGGACGTGCAGCGGCTCGCCAATCTGTGCGGACCGTTCGACGAACATCTGCGCCAGATCGAATTACGTCTGGGTGTGGAGATCAACAATCGCGGCAACGTGTTCCGAGTGATCGGCGAGGACTACGCGGTCAATGCCGGCGAGCGCGTGCTGCGCGAGCTGTATGTCAGCACGGAACGCGAAGCGCTGACGGGACAATCGATCAATCTGCATCTGTCAGAATCGGGCATCGATGCGCTGGCCGAACGCGCGGCTGAAGGCGCGCAGGAGGTCACGATCAAGGTCAAGCGTGGCACGATCCGCGGGCGCGGCCCCAATCAGGTGCGCTATCTGCATGCGATCGCCACCCACGACATCTGTTTCGGTGTCGGCCCGGCCGGCACCGGCAAGACCTATCTTGCGGTAGCGAGCGCGGTCGAGGCGCTGGAAGGCGGCCGCGCCCAGCGGCTGATCCTGGTGCGACCGGCGGTCGAGGCTGGCGAGAAACTCGGTTTTCTCCCCGGCGATCTGGCCCAGAAGGTCGATCCATACTTGCGCCCGCTATACGACGCGCTGTACGAGATGCTCGGCTTCGAAAAAGTCGCCAAGCTGATCGAGCGCAACGTGATCGAAATAGCGCCGCTTGCGTACATGCGCGGACGCACGCTCAACGATTCGTTCGTGATCCTGGACGAGGCGCAAAACACCACGGTCGAGCAGATGAAAATGTTCCTGACCCGCATTGGCTTTGGCACGATCGCCGTGATCACCGGCGACGTGACCCAGGTCGATCTGCCGCGCAACGCACGCTCCGGGTTGCGCCACGTGGTCGAAGTGTTGCGCGATATCGACGGCATCAGCTTCACGTTTTTCACTTCGCGCGACGTGGTGCGGCACCCGCTGGTGGCGAAAATCGTGCGGGCCTACGAGGCCGCGGACGAGCGCGAAAATGGCGCCGCCGATTGAACTTCATCTCGGCTACGGCGTGCTGCGGCGCGGCGTGCCGTCGCCCGCGAGCTTCCGCCGCTGGGTTGCCGCCGCGTTGACCGCCGCGCATCGCCGCAAGCCGGCGGAATTGTCGATCCGGATCGTCGGGCTGCGCGAAGGCCGCGAACTCAACCGACGTTATCGCGACAAGGATCACGCAACCAACGTGCTGTCGTTTGGTTTTGATTTAGAGCCGGCAGAATTGTCGGCCGGCGTCGATTCACACTTGCTCGGCGATATCGCGATCTGCGCAAGCGTCGTTGCATGCGAAGCCTGCGCGCAAGAAAAGAACTTGCGCGATCACTACGCGCATCTGACCGTGCATGGCGTGCTGCATCTGCTCGGTTTCGACCATCAAACCACAAGAGACGCCGTTCGCATGGAAGTGCTGGAAACCCGCATTCTGGCAGCGCTGGGCGTCGCCAACCCTTATTGATTCGCAGGTTTCAGCGCGATCAGGGCAAACAGGCTCGCAGCAGCGCGCGGATCACTCGTTGGACATCGACCGCGCGCTCGGGCTGGTATTCGAACGTCTCTTCATCCATGTATGTGCACTGCGCCAGTTCCAGTTGCACCGCGTCGATGCCGTTGCCGGGTTTGCCGTAGTTCCGCGTGATGTAGCCGCCCTTGAAGCGGCCGTTGACGACGTGCGTGTAAGGATTCGCGCCATCAGCCTGCTCGCGCAACACCTCGCTCAAGCGAGACTGCAAGGCCGGCGAACAACTCGCGCCGTTGGCGGTGCCAAGATTGAAATCCGGCAGCGTGCCATCGAAAAACATCGGCACGCGGATTTTGATCGAATGACCGTCCCACAAGACGACTCGGCCGTGCCGGGCACGCAGGCGCTGCAGTTCCTCCTGCAACGCGGCGTGATACGGCCACCAATATTCGTCGACGCGCGCGGCGACTTCCTCCGCCGACGGCCCTCGCCCATCGAGATAAATGGGTTCGCCAGCGAAGGTACTGGCCGGCACCAACCCGGTTTCGTTGCGGCCCGGATACAGCGCGTGACCATCCGGCGGGCGATTGAGATCGACCACGTAGCGCGACCAGTGCGGTTTGATCACCGACGCGCCGAGTTCACTCGCGAAAGCGTACAACAGGCCGACGTGCCAATCGGTGTCGGGCACCCGCCACGCCTGCGGCGTCATGCGCGCGGCGATGGCCTCCGGGAGCGCAGTGCCATCGTGCGGCAAGCTGACCAATAGCGGCACGCCGCCGCGATGCAGGGTGAAATGATCCATCGCGACAGTGTAACGCTCACGGCATCAGCACGAACTCTTCAGAGGATGTCGGATGTATCGCCACGGTGCGGTCGAAATCAACCTTGCGCGCACCCATGCGCAGCGCGACCGTGAAGCCCTGCAACATCTCGTCCATGCCGTGGCCGATGCCGTGGATGCCGACGATGCGTTCGTCCTCGCCCACGCACACCAATTTCATCAGCGTGCACGTGTCGCGACCGGCCAGCGAAAACAACATTGGCGTAAACGAGGTCGAATGCACGCGCACCGCCTCGCCATACTTCGAGCGCGCCCGTTCTTCGCTCAATCCAACGCTGCCGACCGGCGGATGCGAAAACACCACGCTGGCGATGTTTTCATAATCGAGATGCGCATCGGGTTCATCGCCGAATAATCGCCGCGCCAGTGCTCGCCCCGCCGCGACCGCCACCGGCGTCAATGCCTTTTTGCCATTGACATCGCCGAGTGCGTACACGCCCGGCACGTTCGCGTTTTCGTACTCGTCGGTAACGACCCGGCCATCGTCGCCGCGTGCGATACCGGCCGCATCGAGGTGCAGCGACTCGACGTTCGGCACGCGCCCGACCGCCCAGATCAATTGATCGTACGGCCCGTGTCGTGCGTGATCGGCGCAATCCAACCACAGCGCACCCTCTTTGCGCAGCGCGCCGCGCACCGCGCAACCGCACTTTTGGTGGATACCCGCATCGGCCATCGACGTGCCCAATGCATCGCCGAGATCGGCGTCGAACGGCCACAACAAACGACGACGCGAAAACAGCTCGACGTGTGCGCCCAGCGCGTGCAGCACGCCGGCCAGCTCCACTGCGATATAACCGCCGCCGATCACGCCGACGCGCCTCGGGCATTCCAGCAATTCGAAAAAACCGTCGGAATCGATACCCATGTCGGCCCCGGGCAGATCGAGCACACGCGGACGCGAGCCGGTGGCGATCGCGATATGCGGCGCGCGATAATGCTTGCCGTTCGCTTGCAGCGTGTGCGCATCGATGAAATGCGCGGCTTGCGCGACGACGCGCGCGCCGGATTCATCCAACCGTTTGGCGTAGGCCTGACGCGCGCGCAGTACATACGCATTGCGGCGCGCGACGAACGCCGGCCAATCCAGAGTGCCGCACGAACCGTCGAATCCGACTTCCGGCGCGAGGCGCTGCATGTGCGCCAATTCCGCCGCCCACCACATCGCCTTTTTCGGAACGCAGCCGCGGTTGACGCAGGTGCCGCCGAGTTCGCGCGGTTCGAACAGCGTCACCCGCGCATCGTGACGCGCGGCGCGGATCGCCAGCGCAAGTCCGGCCGACCCGCCGCCGATTACCAGCAGATCCGATTGCGTATCGATTGTTTCGCTCATGGGCAAACTCACAGTCCGAAGCGTGCGGGGAGATAAGGCGTGGGATCGATCGCGGGCGTTGTGCCGCCGATCGACGCCGCGACCAGTTCGCCGGTCGCGGCGGACATGCTGATGCCCAACATGCCGTGGCCGGTGGCCAGCAAAAGATTGTTCCAGCGCGCACTCGGCCCGATCAACGGCACTTCGTCGACGCACATCGGTCGCCAGCCCCACCATTCCTCGTGCAGTTCCGAACCGAATGACGCGCGTAAATACGCCTGTGCGCCACGGCGCAGCGCATCGAGCCGCGTGCGGTTCAAGCTGTCGTCGTAACCGGAAAACTCCAT
>JBDTAJ010000095.1:0-3726 GCA_039924705.1 Rhodanobacteraceae bacterium | reverse complement strand
TCGCAAGTTGGAACCGGGCGTGCGGTGCGGGATCTACGCTACGGCGTTTAGCCAAGGCTGGGCACGGCATCCGCACGCCCATTGCCCGAGCGCGACTCGGACGGAGACACAATACAAGGCTGGGCTGAACGCAGTGATGCCCAGCATCTACGCTACAACCATCCCGCTCGTTTCAATCCAATATAAAGACTGGCGCAAACAACAACGGTGATCGCGATGATCACGGGATATGCATAGGGCTTGTCCAGCTCCGGCATGTTGTGGAAGTTCATGCCGTACCAGCTTGCCAATAAGGTCGGCGCGGCCAGCAACGCGGCCCAGCCGGCGAGGCGCTTGACCACCTCGTTCTGTCGCACATTGATCAATGACAGATTAACGTTCATCGCGGCGGTCAGCATTTCGCGCATCGCCACGATCGCATCGTTGACCCGCGCCACGTGGTCGTGCACGTCGCGGAAGTACACCCGCACCTCGTCGCGGATCAACCCGGGATGCATCCGCACCAGCTGGTTGAGAATATCCTGCAGCGGTGCGACCGCGAGTTTCAGGGTCAGCAGTTCGCGCTGCATGTCGTACAGGCGCTTGATGGTGTCGCGCTTGTAGGCTTCCGCGAACACATCCTGTTCCAGCGCGTGCAGTTCCTGTTTGAAGTCCTGCACGATCGGCAAATAATTGTCGACGATGAAATCCAGCACCGCGTACAACGCATAGCTCGGACCATAGGCGAGATGTTCGCGTGCGTGCTCGCAGCTTTGCCGCGCAGGCGCGTACGACAGCGAAGCGCCGTGGCGCACGGTCAAAAGATAACGCGCGCCCATGAAGATGTGGGTTTCGCCGAAGGCGATACTGCCGTCCACCAACTGCGCGGTCTGCGCGACGATGAACAGCGAATCGCCGTAGGCCTCGATCTTGGGTCGTTGGTGCGCGTGGTGCGCGTCCTCCACCGCGAGTTCGTGCAGGCCGAACTCTTCGCGCATCTTTTCCAGTGTCGCTTCATCCGGTTCGACCAGCCCGACCCAGACAAAGGTGCCGGGTTGCGCCAGCACGTCGCTGATTTCATCCAGCGTGATGCTGCGAAGTTTATCGCCGCGCGCACCATAGGCGACGCAGTTGGCGATCATGGCGGTGGGCTTGGCGGACTGATTCATGTTGGGATGATGCGCGCGGCGCGCGGCGGGGGCAATCGTTCGGTTCACGTTGATCGGTTGCGCCACAAACCGTACAACAGTCCCAGCCACAGCGGCAGCGCGAACAAAATCCACGGCAGATTCTGTTGCGGGAACCGCGGCAGCGCTTTCGACAACAGCGCGAAGGCAGCTAGCACCGTCAAGATCATGGTCAATGCGATCGTGAATCGCTTGCCTCGTGTTCCGTCGCGCGCGAGCCGCAACAGGCCGGGGATCAGCAACAGCGCCAGCGGATCGAACAGCAGCAGGTTTTCGTTGGCCCACGCCGCGCGGTGCGCGGTGAACGCCCACAGGATCGCCATCAGCCACCCTGCGATGCCCGCGAGCAGCGCGAACAGCGCGCCGCCGACCGCGAAGGCATAGCGCGCAATACTACAGCGGGTTCGCAACGAACCTGCGAACGCCAGTGCCGCGCCCAGCATCAAGCCGGCGATCAGCAGGGGCCAGCGCAGGTCGGGCGGCGCTTTCGGTGCCGCCGGCAAACGCGCTGTTGCGATCTGCGTTTCCGAGATCACCAGCGGCTGACCGTTCGTCACCCGAACACCGCGCAACGACTCCATCAATTCTGTCGGCAGAAAGCTTCCGTTCCATCCATTCAATGGCTGATCGGCGTAGGACCCCAGGCCGAGATCGAGAACCAGCATCAGCCATGGCTGGCCGGCCATCAGCCGATCGGTCTGCGAGCGGTACGTAAACGCGCGCGTTTGTGGTTGCATCCGTCCGCGCAGCGTGCCGCCCAAAACGCGGTCGAGCGCATCGCGGATGCGCGTGGTGCAGTTCTGGGTGTAGTAATCGTAAGCGTAGCGAGCATTCTTTGGCTGCACGTTCCACACCAGAAAATCGCGCAGCCGCGCGCGCAGTTGTGGCGTCAGGTTCAATTGTTGGGTGACGATCCAGCGGCCTTCGCCCTCGTATTGCGCGAGATCGTCGGCCGCCGGCCACGCCGCGGCCATGTAACTCATGCGCCCGCGCGCGAAGTTCAAGAAGAAATCCTGTTGGTTGAAATCGAACAGGCCGTAGTTGAACGCGTACGATTCGCCGCTGGCGGTGTCGGTGACGATCAGCGCGTCGTGGCCGAAACGTTCCCAGTAGATCGCACCGGACCCGTAGGTGTAGAGATCGACGCGCAGATTGGCGCCGGGTGCGTCGGCGACGCCGGCGTGGGAGATCGGCGACAAGGATGCAATCAGCAACAGCGCGCTAGAAAGAAGAAAGTAGCGGAACGCTTTCCGCCTCCCGCTTCCCGCCCCACGCCGCTTACTCCCCATCGTTTTTTCGGACGCGAAACCGGTGCACGCGGCGGTCGTCGGCGTGGGTGACATTGAACACGTAGCCATCCAGCAAGATCTCTTCGCCCGGCTCCGGCAGGTGGCCGATCTCCGCGGTGACCATGCCGCCGATGGTGTCGTATTCCTCGTCGGGGAATTCGCAACCGAAGCGTTCGTTGAAATCCTCGATCGGCGTCAGCGCATCGACCAGCCATTCGTCGTCGCCGGCGGCCTCGATCAGATTGGGCGCGGCTGCATCGTCATGCTCGTCGTCGATCTCGCCGACGATTTCCTCCAGCACGTCCTCGATGGTGATGAGTCCGGCGACGCCACCGTATTCATCCACCACCAGCGCCATGTGGTTGCGGGAACGGCGGAACTCCGCCAGCAGCACGTTGAGACGCATCGATTCCGGAATCATCACCGCCGGACGCAGCAGCGCGCGGATATCGAGCGCGGCAACGCCGGACGCGAACCCGCGCAGCAAGTCCTTGGCGAGGAGTATTCCAAGAATTTCGTCCTTGTCCTCGCCATGCACCGGAAAGCGCGAGTGGCCGGTGTCGATCACGATTGCGAGGATGACGGCGGGATCGTCGTCGATCGCCAGCATCACCATCTGCGCGCGCGGCACCATCACGTCGTCGACCGAGAGATTGGTGACGCGGATCGCGCCCTCGATCATCGCGTAGGTATCGCCGGACAGCAGACCGTTGGCCTGCGCGTCGCGCAACTCCTCGAGCAGTTCCTCGCGGTTGCGCGGTTCACCCGAAAGCATGTGGCCCAGGCGATCCCACCATGAACGGTGGGCGGGTTCAGTGGTACTGTGGGGTTCTGCGGACATATTCATTGATACAGCCCCGAAGGGCGGATCGCAAAGTTTACCGTAAACCCGGGGAACCCGCCCGCGCCACACATTTCAGTTCGATCGCGATCGGCGTCGGCAGCGCGTCGATGCCTAGTGTGGTGCGGCAAGGCGCAGCCGCCGGATCGGGGAAATAGTCGGACCAGATGCGGCTGTACGCCTTGAAATCGCGCGCCATGTCGGTCAGGAAAACCGTTACGTCGATCAGGTCTTCCCAGCGCGCACCGGCGGCTTCCAATACCGCGCGCACGTTGGCGAACACCTGCCGGCATTGCGCCTCGATGTCGTAGGCGATCAACGCGCCGTCGGCGTCGTGGACGTTGCCGGGCACGGCGTCGCTGCCGGGCAGGCGCGGGCCGACCCCGGACAGGAACAGCAACTCGCCAATGCGGCGCGCGTGCGGATAAGC
>JBDTAJ010000094.1:0-7986 GCA_039924705.1 Rhodanobacteraceae bacterium | reverse complement strand
CGCTGACGGACGTGGCCGGACATTCGATTGTGGTGCGGCTGGAAGTCGGCTCAGCCGCCACCCAAACCGTGGCGGCCAATGTACGCGAATCCACCACGCAGCAGGAACCGACGCATCAGCATCATCTGGATCCGCATTACACCTTCGACAATTTCGTCGAGGGCAAATCCAACCAGCTTGGCAAGGCCGCTGCCATGCAGGTGGCGCAAAACCCGGGCCGCGCCTACAACCCGTTGTTGCTCTATGGCGGCACGGGCTTGGGCAAAACGCACCTGATGCAGGCCGCCGGCAACCTGATGCGCCAGTGCGACCCAACGATGAAGCTGCTGTACGTGCACTCGGAGCGCTTCACGAGTCTCATGATCGAATCCCTGCGCACCAAGAACATGGACGATTTCAAGCGCCGCTTCCGCTCGGTGGACGCACTGCTGATCGACGATATTCAGTTCTTCGGCGGCAAGGACACTACCCAGGAAGAGTTCTTCCATACCTTCAACACGCTGGTCGAGGGCAAGCAGCAGATCATCCTGACCTGCGACCGCTATCCCAAGGAAGTGGAGAATCTGGAACCGCGGCTGAAATCGCGACTGGGCTGGGGCCTTAGCGTTGCGATCGAACCGCCGGACTTCGAGACCCGCGCGGCGATCCTGCTGGAAAAGGCCAAGACGCGCGGCATGCGCATGCCCGAGAACGTGGCGATGCTGCTGGCGCGACGCATTCGCACCAACGTGCGTGACTTGGAAGGTGCCTTGAATACGGTCGCCGCGCGCGCCAATTTCTTCGGTCGCGAAATCTCGCTGGAGTTCGTGCAGGAAACCTTGAGCGACCTGTTACGGGTGCATGCGCAGGCAATCACGATCCCCAACATCCAGAAGACCGCGGCCGATTATTATCAGGTCCGCTTGAGCGAGATGACATCAAAAAACCGCACGCGCTCGGTGGCACGCCCGCGACAGATGGCGATGACGCTAGCCAAGGAGTTGACCGAACACAGCCTACCGGAAATCGGCGAAGCCTTCGGCGGGCGCGATCACACCACGGTGATGCACGCTTGCCGCACCATCCGGAGTTTGCGCGACCGCGACATGCGCATCCACCAGGATTGGGACAAATTGATCCGTATACTCACCGGGTAAGCTTGTGGATGGATTGTGCAAAGATCAAAACAGAAAGTCCATCCACAATCCACCCACAGGTATGCGATGGCTACGTGGACACCCTATTTAATGTAACATCATGATATAAAACGGGTTATCCGCGTGTTCCGGTTATCAACACGTACTGCTACTACTATCTTTTTAGATTTACAACAAACAAGTAGAAAGGATTGGGGATCGAACTATGCGTTTCAGCATCCAGCGAGAAGCCTTGCTCAACCCCTTGCAGCAGGTCGTCGGCGTGGTCGAGCGTCGCCAAACCTTGCCCGTGCTGGCGAACCTGCTGGTCCAAGTCGGCCAAGGTCGCTTGACTCTGATCGGCACCGATCTCGAAGTCGAGATGCGCGCGAGTGTCGCGGTCGAACAAGCCGAGGACGGCGCGATTACGATCCCCGCGCGCAAACTATTCGATATTGTCCGTGCCCTGCCCGACGGTGCGCCGCTAGATGTCAAGCTCAACGGCGATCGCGTGTCGGTGCACGCGGGGCGGAGCCGTTTCACCTTGGCCACGCTGCCGGCCGAGGAATTTCCGACTACGGACGAGATCGAACTGGTCGACAAGGTTCTACTGCCAGAGGCCACGTTGAAGAATCTGATGGAGCGCACGGCATTCGCGATGGCGAATCAGGACGTGCGTTACTACTTGAACGGCATGTTGCTGGACCTGCGTGATGGCGGTCTGCGTTGCGTGGCCACCGACGGTCATCGGCTGGCGCTGGCCGAAACGCGGTTGGATAAGAAGGTGAGCACCCAGCGCCAGATCATCATTCCGCGCAAGGGTGTGATGGAACTGCTCGGCTTGTTCGGCAGCGGCGAGGAGGAGGCCAGCATCGAATTTGCGCGCAACCATCTGCGCGTGAGGCGCGGCGACGTGGTGTTCACCTCTAAACTGATCGATGGGCGGTTCCCCGATTACGAAGCGGTGATCCCGCTGGGGGCGGACAAAACCCTGTACCTGGATCGCGAGCTGTTGCGCAGCGCGCTGCAACGCGCCGCTATCTTGTCCAACGAGAAATACCGTGGCGTGCGTTTAGAAGTCAGTCCGGGGCGGCTGCGGATCGTGGCACACAACCCTGAACAGGAAGAGGCTGTCGAGGAGCTTGAAGCGGAAACTTCAGTGAACGATATCGCAATTGGGTTCAACGTCGGCTATCTCCTAGATGCTTTGGGATCACTTTTGGATTCCCGTGTGCGCCTGCAACTTCGTGATGCGCAATCCAGCTGCCTGCTGCAAGGTGCGGAAAACGAGCACGTTCGTCATGTGGTAATGCCGTTGCGGCTTTGAAGACGGATTTCGCGGAAAGGCCGGGGAATCGGTGTGAGGATCGATCTGCTGCGTGCCCACCACCTGCGTTGCTTCGAAACTCTGGAAATCGTTCCCGGGCCGCGCCTCAACTGGCTGGTGGGCCCCAACGGCGCAGGCAAGACCACCCTGCTCGAAGCTGTGCATGTCTTGTCGCACGGCCGTTCATTCCGCGCGGCAGGTCGCGAAGCGCTGACCAAGCGCGGGTACCCCGGCTACGACATCTGCGCGGAGGTGCGGCACGAGGGCGGCAGCCGATACAGGCTGGGCTTGGCACGTGAAAACGCGCGGTGGCAAGTTCGCGTCGATGGAGTCGCTCAAGCGACCCTTTTGCCCGTTCTCGAAAACTGCGCCGTAGCGTGTTTTGAGCCGGGAAGCCACGGCCTGATCACCGGCACGTCGGAGGAGCGCCGGCGGTTTCTCAACTGGGGGGTGTTCCACGTGGAACACGATTCTTTCGCACTTTGGCGTGACTATCGGCGCGCGCTGCGACAACGCAATGCGCTGATTCGCGCAAAGGCGCCTGATTTGCAATTCGAGCCTTGGGAATGGGAGATGGAGCGCTTCGCGCGCCAGATGGAATCGGGGCGTCGTGGTTACGTAAATAGTTTGGCCGCCCATCTTCAAACCTTTGCCGCATGCTTTCTGCCCGAGCTGGGAGAGCCGAGGTTCGATTACCGTCCGGGCTGGGATCCGGAGATCGGATTGGCGGCCCAATTAGTGGCACAACGCGAGAAGGACAGACAGCGGGGTCACACCAGGCACGGTCCTCACCGTGCCGATTGGAGTCTCGATTTCGAGCGAGCACCAGGCCGGGAGTATCTATCGCGTGGTCAAACCAAGCTGGCGGCACTGATCTGCGTGCTGGCACAAGCGGCGCGCTTCGCCGAACATGCCGGCGAATGGCCGATCCTGTGTATCGATGATCTAGCCTCCGAACTGGACGCCGATCATCATGAGCAAGTGCTCCGCTGGCTGATGGCGCAACCGATCCAGGCTTGGATAACGGCGACGGTTGAACCAGCCAGGTCAAACATGGCATCGACCGCAGTGTTCCACGTGGAACAGGACGCATTGTGGCGCGCGTAAACGCTGGCGGGCTTCAATAGCGTATAATTGACCGTTTGCTTGCTTCGGCTCAATCACTTGAAAATCCGCGCATGAACGATACCTACGACTCCAGCAATATCAAGGTTTTAAAGGGCCTGGAAGCGGTCCGCAAACGCCCGGGCATGTATATCGGCGATACCGACGATGGTACCGGCCTACACCACATGGTGTTTGAGGTGGTGGACAACGCTATCGACGAAGCGCTGGCGGGCTATTGCGACGAAGTGATCGTCACCATTCACGACGATGGCACAGTCGGCGTCAGCGACAACGGTCGCGGCATCCCGGTCGATAATCATCCGGAAGAGGGGCGTTCCACTGCCGAAGTGGTGATGACGGTGCTGCACGCCGGCGGCAAGTTCGACGCCAATTCCTACAAGGTATCTGGCGGTCTGCATGGTGTGGGCGTCTCGGTGGTCAATGCGTTGTCCGAACATCTGTGGCTGACGATTTATCGCGACGGTCAAGAGCACCGCCAGGAATACGGGTTGGGCGAACCCTTATATCCGTTGAGGCTCATTGGGCCGTCTTCACGCCGCGGTACCATGGTGCGTTTCCTGCCCAGCCCGGGCACCTTCACGCACATCGAGTTTCATTACGACATTCTCTCCAAGCGTTTGAGAGAGTTGGCTTTTTTGAATTCCGGCGTGCGTATCGAGCTAATTGACGAGCGAGTCGACAAGCGCGAAGTATTCCAGTACGAGGGCGGCATTCGCTCATTCGTGCAGCATCTGGCGCAATTGAAGACGCCTCTGCAGCCCAGTGTGATCAGTTTCAGCTCACAGATCGACGGCACCACGGTCGAACTGGCCATGCAGTGGACCGACGGCTACCAAGAATCGGTGTTCTGCTTCACCAACAACATTCCGCAGAAGGATGGCGGGGCCCATCTGACTGGATTGCGCGCGGCTTTGACGCGAACGCTCAGCAATTACATCGAACAAACGGGATCTGCGCGCAACGCCAAGATTGCCCTGTCTGGTGACGACATGCGTGAGGGCCTGATCGCCGTGCTGTCGATCAAGGTGCCGGATCCGAAATTCTCCTCCCAGACCAAGGACAAGTTGGTGTCGTCCGAGATCAAGGGCATCGTCGAGCAGGTCGTCAATGCCCGACTCGAGGAATTCCTGCTGGAGAACCCGGCCGAAGCGCGCATGATCACCGACAAGGTGATCGAGGCTGCCCGCGCCCGCGAAGCCGCGCGGAAGGCGCGTGAACTGACCCGTCGCAAAGGCGCGTTGGATATTGCGGGCTTGCCCGGCAAGCTGGCCGATTGCCAGGAGAAAGATCCGGCGCTGTCGGAGCTGTTCCTGGTCGAAGGCGATTCGGCAGGCGGCTCGGCCAAGCAGGGCCGCAATCGCAAGACCCAGGCTGTGTTGCCGTTGAAAGGCAAGATCCTCAATGTGGAGAAAGCGCGCTTCGACAAGATGCTGGGCTCGGCCGAAGTCGGCACGCTGATCACGGCTCTTGGCACCGGCATCGGCAAGGACGAATTCAACGTCGACAAGTTGCGTTATCACCGCATCATCATCATGACCGATGCGGATGTGGACGGCTCGCACATCCGTACGCTGCTGCTGACATTCTTCTATCGGCAGATGCCGCAACTGATCGAGCGCGGTCACATCTACATCGGCCTGCCGCCGCTGTACAAGATCAAACAGGGCAAGCAGGAGTTGTATCTGAAAGACGACGCGGCGCTCAACGATTACCTGATCGCCAACGCGGTCGATGGCGCGGAACTGCTGTATGCGCCCCATGCTCCACCGGTACGGGGCGAGGGTTTGGAAAAACTGCTGCGCGATTACCAGACCGCGCTGGATCAGATCGCGCGGCTCGGACAACGCGGAGATGCTGCGTTCTTCACCGCGTTGCTCGATCATGCGCCGCTGGAGAATGCGTTGTGGCAAGAATCTGCGACCATGCAAGCATGGATGCGGAGGCTGATCGCGCGCATTAACGCCAGCGGCCTGGGCCGGGCGCGCTACGCACTGGAACTGCGAGCAGCGATGGACGAGCATCCCGCGGCATTGCTGCTGCGCCGCTTGCAACACGGCAGCGAACACACCTGGGTGCTGCCGCAGACCTTCTTCGCCGGTGCCGATTACCGTCCTTTGCTGGACATGTCGCGCGAGTTGCACGGCCTGATCCACGAAGGCGCGCAGGTTCGTCGCGGCAACGCCGCGCAGCCGCTCACGGATTTCGCCGCCGCCCGCGCCTGGCTGTTCGAGGAAGCCAAGAAGGGCCGCAACATCCAGCGCTTCAAAGGTCTGGGCGAAATGAACCCCGAGCAGTTGTGGGAAACCACGGTGAATCCGGAAACGCGCCGTCTGCTGCAGGTGCGGATCGAGGATGCGGTCGCCGCCGACCAGATTTTCTCGACGTTGATGGGGGATGTGGTCGAGCCGCGCCGCGAATTCATCGAGACAAATGCGCTGAAGGTCGCCAACCTTGATGTTTGAAAGGTGCAAGGCTCGAATTATTCGTCGGCAGCGTTCGCGCCTGTCACGCAATGTGGCGAGATAATCGCACGCTTGAGCTTTGCTTGGCGCCCGCGCTAACCTGATCGTCCGGCCCGGGCATGGGCACGCAATCTTGCGGAGGCATTCCATGAAACTCGACGCCCGTCTCGTCGCATACGGCTTGTGTTCCTTGTTCGCGCTTTTGTCCGGCGCCGTGTTCGCGCAGATGAAAGATCAAGGTGGCCAGACCTGCACGGACATACAGATGATGCGGGACGAATGCGGGCAATCGCAAAAGCCAAAACCGCAGAAACCGGCCGAGAAGCAGCCCAGCCAATATCCCAACGCGACGCGGCAGGAACCGAAAGAGACCAGCGTCAACGACAAGGAAGCCAAGGCGCTCAATGACGGGCTGAGTGCCGCCAATAGTGGCGACACCGCCGCCGCGCAACAGGATCTGCAGGCGATTGCCGACAGCAGCAGCAACGCTTACGCCAAGGCCAAGGCATTGCAGGGATTGGCGCAGATCAAATACAACGGCGGCGACACCAAGGGGGCGATCGCGCTGCAGAAGCAAGCGCTGGATTTGAACTCGTTGCCCAACGACGATTACTTCCCGGCGTTGTACACGCTGGCGCAGATGTACGTCGCCGACGAAGATTACGCGCAAGCGGTCAGCACGCTGGATCAATGGACCCAGCAAAGCGGCAAACAATCCGCCGACGCCTACGCGCTGAAGGGCAATGCGTACTACAGGCTGGAGAAATATCCGGAAGCCGTGGCCGCGATCCAGAAAGCCAAATCGATGGCATCTCAGCCCAAGGCTGACTGGGACCAGATACTGATTGCCAGTTATTTCGCGATGGACAAATACGGCGAGGCTGGCAAGGTCGCGGAAGCCGCACTGGCGCGCGACCCGAACAACGGCAAGCTGCTGATGAACGTGGTGCAGATCTACACCAACGCCAAGCAGTACGACAAGGCGTTGCCGTTACTGGAGCGCGCGCGCGCCAATGGCCAGATCAACGACGAGACCACGTACGTCAACATGGCCAAGCTCTATTACAACATCGCGGTTGACGGCAAGGATCCGAAAGTCAACGCCGACAAGGCCGCGCAGTTGCTCGAGGAAGGCATGGGCAAGGGCATCGTCAAGCCGACCGCCGACAATTACAAGCTGCTGGGCGATGCCTATAACCTCGCAGGCGACACGGCGAAGGCCGACGTCGCGTACGACAAGGGCGGCGTACCGCGTCCGGGGCCGCATAAAGGCGGCAAGAAGAAAGGACGATGATGCGCAAGCAGGTTTGCGCAAACCTCGCAGCATTCCATGGCGAATCGCACAAGACGATGCCGGCCCCTCTAGGCAAAAGCCCGGTGCTGGTGTAGTTTGCTCCTCTTTTCAGCCGCCCTCGGCGCGGCGCCGTTGATTGCACATAACGGCGGTCGTGATGGGGACCCGACAGGCTAGCGACTGGTTCAAACGATGGCTTCGACTCCCGCGACCGCACACGATCGTTTCAACTGGTGGCGCACTATCGCGATCGCGGCTGCGCTCGCTGTGCATGCCGTCGTCATCCTGGTCTTGTTGACGCCGGCCGCGCCGCCGGAAGCCGGGGAGAAGACGGCCGATCACGTGGTCAACGTGACCTTCATCCCGCCGCCACCGCCGCCGCCGCCGCCGCCACCGCCGCCGCCGACGCCACCCAAGACGCCGCCGCCGAAGATCAAGGAACTGGTCAAGCCGCCGCCGATGCCGCCGCCGCCGGCGCAACCGCCGCCGGTGTACGAACCGTCCAAAATGGCGGAACCGGAGCCGCCGCCCGCGCCGCCCGCGCCGCCGCCGCCGCCCGCGGATATCGCGCCGGGCGTGGACATCAGTTTCAAGGATCACCATATGCCGCCTTACCCGATAGAGGCGGCGCGTCAAGAACATCAAGGCGAAGTCATCCTG
>JBDTAJ010000093.1:0-3964 GCA_039924705.1 Rhodanobacteraceae bacterium | reverse complement strand
GCACAGTTCAAGAAGCTGATCAAGGAAGATCGCTACGACGAGGCGGTCGAAGTCGCGCGCCAGCAGGTCGACAACGGCGCGCAGATCCTCGACGTCAATATGGATGAGGGGTTGCTCGATTCGGAAGCCGCGATGGTGAAGTTCCTGCGCCTGATCGCGGCGGAGCCGGACATCGCGCGCATCCCGGTGATGGTCGATTCGTCCAAGTGGAGCGTGATCGAGGCCGGCCTGAAATGCCTGCAGGGCAAGGGCGTGGTCAACTCGATTTCATTGAAGGAAGGCGAAGGCCCGTTCCTGGAACAGGCACGCAAGGTATTTCGCTACGGCGCGGCGGTGGTGGTGATGGCATTCGACGAACAAGGGCAGGCCGACACGCTGGAACGCAAAGTCGACATCAGTGCGCGTACGTACAAACTGCTGACCGAGACCGTCGGCTTCGCGCCCGAGGACATCATTTTCGACCCCAACATTTTCGCGATCGCCACCGGCATCGAGGAACACAACAACTACGCCGTGGATTTTATCGAGGCCGCGCGCGAGCTGAAGCAGCGTTTCCCGGATTCGCACATTTCCGGCGGCGTATCCAACGTCTCGTTCTCGTTCCGCGGCAACAACCCGGTGCGCGAGGCGATCCACTGCGTGTTCCTGTATCACGCCATAAAAGCCGGCATGGACATTGGCATCGTCAACGCCGGCGCGCTGGCGATCTACGACGACCTCGAACCGGAATTGCGCGAGCGCGTCGAGGACGTGGTGTTGAATCGCCGCGCGGATGCAACCGAACGCTTGATGGAAATTGCCGATCGCCACAAGGGCGGCAAACACGGCGCACAGGAAGACGCGAACGCCAACGCGTGGCGCGAACTGCCGGTCGCGAAACGCTTGTCGCACGCGCTGGTGCACGGCATCGATCAATTCGTGGTCGAGGATACCGAGGAAGTGCGCCTGCAATGCACGCGTCCGCTGGACGTTATCGAAGGTCCGTTGATGGATGGGATGAACGTGGTCGGCGACTTGTTCGGCGCCGGCAAGATGTTCCTGCCGCAAGTGGTGAAATCCGCGCGCGTGATGAAGAAGGCCGTCGCGCACCTGCTGCCCTTCATCGAAGCGGAGAAATTGCGCACCGGCGACGCCGGCAAGAACAATGGCAAGATCGTGATGGCGACGGTCAAGGGCGACGTGCACGACATCGGTAAGAACATCGTCGGCGTAGTGCTCCGCTGCAACAACTTCGAGGTGATCGATCTTGGCGTGATGGTGCCGGCGCAGAAGATTCTCGACACCGCGATCGCGGAAAAGGCCGACATGATTGGCCTCTCGGGTCTCATCACGCCGTCGCTGGAGGAGATGGGCCACGTCGCGCGCGAAATGCAACGGCAGAATTTCACGGTGCCGCTGTTGATCGGCGGCGCCACGACGTCGCGCGCGCACACCGCGCTCAAGATCGAACCGCACTACAAGTCGCCCTGCGTGTGGGTGAAAGACGCCTCGCGCGCGGTAGGCGTTGCGCAATCGCTGGTATCGAAGGATCAGGTCGACGCGTTCCTGGCCAAGATTCGCGCCGAGTACGCCGAGATCCGCCAGCGCCACAAGGATCGCGGACCCGGCAAAAGATTGGTCTCACTGGAACACGCGCGCGCGCAACGCTTCGACGGCGACTGGAGCAACTACGCCCCGCCCGCGCCGGCGAAACCCGGCATCACCGTGTTTGACGATTACGATCTAGCCGAATTGCGCGGCTATATCGATTGGACGCCGTTTTTCTCCGCGTGGGAATTGACCGGCCACTATCCGGCGATCTTCGACGACGCGATCGTCGGCGCGCAGGCGCGCGAAGTGTTCGGCGACGCGCAAACGATGCTCGACAAGGTGACCGCGGAGAAATGGTTGACCGCGCGTGGCGTGGCCGGGTTGTGGGAGGCGAACAGTGTTGGGGATGATGTCGAGATCTTACCCGCTACGCCGGGGCGCGAATCGATCGCAACCCTGCACTTCCTGCGTCAACAGGCCGACAAGCCGCCGGAGCGTCCGGATTTTTGTCTCGCCGATTTCGTCGCACCGAAGGAATCCGGCGTGCGCGACTGGATCGGCGCATTCGCGGTTACCACCGGGCTTGGCATCGAACCCCACGTCGAACGTTTCCAACGCGAGCACGATGATTATTCGGCGATCCTGCTGAAAGCGCTGGCTGATCGCCTGGCCGAGGCCTTCGCCGAGTGTCTGCACGCGCGCGTGCGCCGCGAGTTCTGGGGTTACGCCGCGGACGAAACGTCGAGCAACGAAGAACTCATTGCCGAAAAATACCGCGGCATCCGCCCGGCGCCCGGTTATCCGGCCTGTCCCGAGCATACCGAAAAGTCCACGTTGTTCGAACTGCTCGATGCGACACGAAACGCCGGCATCGAATTGACCGAGGGCATGGCGATGTATCCGGCCGCGGCGGTGTCGGGCTGGTATTTTTCGCATCCGCGCAGCCAGTACTTCGTGGTCGGGCGATTGAGCAAGGAACAAGTCGAGGACTACGCCAAACGCAAGGGTTGGAGCATCGCGAAAGCCGAGCGCTGGCTCGCTTCCAATCTCGATTACGATACTGAATAGCCCATTTCGCGCAGTGAAGCGCGAATGGCTTCGCCATCTGCAAGTGTGTGTTGCTTCCACAGCCCCGTTCGCTGCGCGAACTGCCCCCGTACTTAAGGGGGCATCAGATGCAGCGTTAAAGTGCGACAACCGTCTGCGCGCGCCGATGCCGCATATCCACCACGACGTTGTAGACCGACACGAACAGCGGGAAGAAATTCGAGATGATGCCGACCGAATCGTTCTTGCCGAAGATGAAATAGGCCAACAGCAGCACGCTACCGCATACCGACAGCCACCAGAACATCGCCGGCATCACCACCTTTTTTTGCTTGCGGGTCGCATACAATTGCACGAACCAGCGCGCGGTGAAGATGGAGGTGCCGAGCAAGCCAACCACTTTCCACGGCGTGATCTGGAAATCACGCAGGGCGTGCAGGATGTGTTCCATGTGAAGTTTCCGATGGCGCCGCGCGATGCGAGGGTGCGTGGATTGTAGCAATCACGCGACCGATGGCCGGCCCGCGTTGACCGACGGTGGCGCGGCACTTAGACTTTCGCGGCCTTACCCTCACCCCTTGCCCTCTCCCGCAAGCGGGAGAGGGGAGTGATAATCGCGCTGCGCGCGATGAGTCATTTGATTAAAACTGGGGCGGTTAGCTCAGCGGTAGAGCATTGCCTTCACACGGCAAGGGTCGCAGGTTCGATCCCTGCACCGCCCACCAATATAATCAACAATTTACACGATTATCGCCCTCTCTGATTCCATCCGTACGGATTCCAGTACGGATGTGCTAAGCGAATCCAAGCGAAAGCCTACGCCGAAAAGCGATGCGGTTTTTTCGACCGCTGCAGTGACGCCATTGCGCGCAACGACGAACGGCTCACCTCTGCGGCCATTTTGCATAACGACGTTTTGCGGCGCGAGCGCACGGTGCGTGCACTGCGCAAACGGCGCGTTATGTAACTTGGCCGCAGCGCAAGCTTTGATTTGCTCTTCGCAACCGCGAGGCAGGATGCCGAGCGTGGTGGAACGAAGCAAGTCGTGCTTACTACCGCAACCTGGGTCGCCGCATCGCGCAGCGACGCAAGGAATTGGGCATCACCCAAGCGCAACTGGCGCAGACGCTCGGCGTTGTGTAGTGTCCTCGTAAATTCGATCCAGTTGGAAGTAGAGTTCCTGCCAAGAAGGAGCTCTGCATGAAGAAGTCGAAGTTCAGCGAGGAACAGATCGTTCGGATCCTGAAAGAGGTCGAGGCCGGCGCCAAGGTGGCGGAGACCTGCCGCAAGTACGGCATCAGCGAGCCGACGTATTACGTGTGGAAATCGAAGTACGCCGGGATGGAGGTGTCGCAGTTGCGACATCTGAAGGATGTCGAAGCTGAGT
>JBDTAJ010000092.1:0-11417 GCA_039924705.1 Rhodanobacteraceae bacterium | reverse complement strand
CGAACAACTGGTGAAGCAAAGTCGCAAGCTGCCGCCGGAAGTGCTGGCGAGCCTCTCGGGTATCGACGATTCTTCGCGATTGGCCGACAGCATCGCCGCGCATTTGTCGGTGCGCCTGTCCGACAAGCAGAAGGCGCTGGAGACGATCGACGTCGGCGCGCGTATGGAACTTCTGATCGGCCTGGTCGAGAGCGAACTGGATTTGCAGCAGGTCGAGAAGCGCATCCGTGGCCGCATCAAGTCGCAGATGGAGAAAAGCCAGCGCGAGTATTATTTGAACGAACAGATGAAGGCGATCCAGAAGGAACTGGGCGATCTCGAAGAAGGCACCAACGACATCGATGAATTGGCCAAGAAGATCGACGCGGCCGGCATGCCCAAAGCCGTGCTGGCCAAGGCCAAACAGGAATTCAACAAGTTGAAATTGATGTCGCCGATGTCGGCGGAAGCCACCGTAGTGCGCAATTATCTCGATTGGCTGCTCGGCGTGCCGTGGAAGAAACGCAGCAAGGTGCGCAAGGATCTGCGCGTCGCCCAACAGGTGCTGGACGACGATCACTTTGGCCTGGAAAAGGTCAAGGAGCGCATCCTCGAATATCTGGCCGTGCAACAACGCGTTAACAAGATCAAGGGGCCGATCCTGTGTCTGGTTGGCCCGCCTGGCGTTGGCAAGACGTCGCTGGGCCGTTCGATCGCGCGCGCGACCAACCGCAAGTTCGTGCGCCAGAGTCTGGGCGGCGTGCGCGACGAGGCCGAAATCCGCGGACACCGGCGCACCTACATCGGCTCGCTACCCGGTCGGATCATCCAGAACATGGCGAAAGTCGGAACCCGCAATCCGATGTTCATGCTGGACGAGATCGACAAGATGGCGATGGATTTTCGCGGCGATCCGTCAGCGGCGTTGCTCGAGGTGCTCGATCCGGAACAGAACCACGCTTTCAGCGATCACTATCTCGAGGTCGATTTCGATCTGTCCGAGGTGATGTGGATTGCCACCGCCAATTCGATGAACATCCCGGCGCCAGTGCTCGACCGCATGGAAGTGATCCGCATCCCCGGTTACACCGAGGACGAGAAGATCGCGATCGCGTTGCGGTATCTGTTGCCCAAGCAGATCAAGGCCGCGGGTTTGCGCGACGGCGAATTGGCCGTGGCCGAAAACGCGCTGCGCGACATCATCCGCTATTACACACGCGAATCGGGCGTGCGCAATCTGGAGCGCGAACTCGCCAAGATCTGCCGAAAAGTGGTGAAGGAAATCACCCTGGCCGCAACCGGCAACGGCAAACCGACGCGCGCGAAAAAAGCAGTGCTCGCCGAGGGTGCGGAAGAAAACGCGCAGGCGTCGGTCGTCGCGAAATCGGCAAGATCGAAATCCGCCGCGGCCAAGACCGCGCGGGTGGATTCGCGGAACATCGACCATTACCTGGGCGTGCGTCGCCACCATTTCGGCCGCGCCGAGGAACAGAACGAGATCGGTCTGGTCACGGGCCTCGCCTGGACCCAGGCCGGCGGCGATCTTCTCAACATCGAGGCGACGGTGGTGGCGGGCAAGGGCAAGTTGATCCTGACCGGCCAGTTGGGCGACGTGATGAAGGAATCGATTCAGGCCGCGCAATCGGTGGTGCGCGCGCGCGCCGATCGGCTCGGCATCGACCCAGATTTCCACAACAAGTACGATATCCACGTGCATGTGCCCGAAGGCGCTACGCCCAAGGACGGCCCCAGCGCGGGCATCGCGATGTGCACCGCGTTGGTGTCGGCATTGACCAAGGTGCCGGTGCGTTCGGAGTTGGCGATGACCGGCGAGATCACCCTGCGCGGACGCGTACTGCCGATCGGCGGCCTCAAGGAAAAATTGCTGGCCGCGCATCGCGGTGGCATCACCACGGTGATCATCCCGGAAGAGAACGAAAAAGATCTGGTCGAGATTCCGAAGAACATCACCGGCGCGCTGAAGATCCATCCGGTGCGCTGGATCGATCAGGTGCTCGACCTCGCGCTGGAGCGGCCGCTGACGCCGCTGCCGCTGGTGGAGGTTGTCGTGACCGAGGAAAACGCGCCGCGCGACACGGTGCACGAGCCGGCGGCCGACGACAACACGCCCGCGCGTCCGCATTAGCGGACACGCGTTGCACGGCTTGCGTCACGCGCGAGCGTGCGCGTCGCTGCGACAAACACATGCGGCAATGGCGTGCCGCGAAATCTTCGAGTTCGGGGAAAAACATTGCGGAAGAGGTGTGCTGACACACCGGCACGTCTCATGCAAGTGTCCTGCGGCATTGCCCGAGCGGTGGGTATCGCTGGAATCCGCGCCCCGCCTTTATTGCGCAGCCTCAAGGGCACTGGTATAAAGGCCCGGCCGTGATTCGCGCGCAGCAACGTTGCGCAATCACGGGGAGCGCAGCGCATCCCGATGGGGGCCCGACGCCGGTGTAGAAGGATGCGCTCCGTGAACCGAATGAACCGAACAATCCGCGGGCCGCTCGACATCCAATGAGGGAATCCCCATGAACAAAGCTGATCTGATCAATGCCATCGCCGACCACGCCAACCTGTCCAAGGCCGATGCCGGCCGCGCCCTCGACTCCACCACCGAAGTCATCAAGAAAGCGCTGAAGAAGGGCGATGACGTGTCGCTGGTGGGTTTCGGCACGTTCATCGTGCGTAAGCGCGCCGCGCGCACCGGCCGCAATCCGCGTACCGGCGCTACCATCAAGATCAAGGCTTCCAAGGTTCCGGCGTTCAAGGCCGGCAAGGCTTTCAAGGACGTCTTGAACTGAGTTGACGGAGCGTTTGCGGTCGTCACCGCGGAATACGCGTTTCGGGCGCTGCTCGCACGCACGAGATGTCGGTTACCACGAGCGGTTTTCCAGCGGCCGATGCGATGTCCCGCATCGGCCGCTGTTGTTTCGGCGGCGGGTAATTATGGTATAGGGATGCGCCGACGCGGCGGATGCACGGCATACGACGCGGCAAACGAGACGCGGTTTTACGTGCGCCGTACTTGGCGCTCGCCTTCGGTCGGCTTCACCGTTCGGGCGCGCCCATGCGCGACACGTGCCACGGTCATTCGCGCGCAAGCCGCAGCAGATGCCCGATCTTGCACAACAATGTGGGTGCTTAGCTCAGCGGTAGAGCGTCTCCTTTACACGGAGAGGGTCGGGGGTTCGATCCCCTCAGCACCCATTTCGTAGCGCTGAACGAGTCTGTCCCTGACTGCGTACTTGCCCGTCCTGGGTACTCGTCCTTCGGCCATCTGCGCCGCGCTTCTTCTATAATGTCCGACTTGTCCTCGTGATGGTCGCGATTGCCATGTTGCAGAAACTACGCGAAACATTCGGCGGATGGCCGGGCAAAGTCGCCGGCGCCATTCTTATCTTCGTGTTCGCGTTTTTCGGGATCGAGGGCTATTTTGTCGCGAGCAACGAAACCTGGGTCGCCAAGGTCGATGGTCACGAGATTTCGCAACAGGATTTCCAGAACGATTTCAACGCCTACCGACAGCAGCAGATGCACGCGCCGGACAACACGATGGACGCGGCCGACTTCGAGAAATCCGAAGTCAAACGTGCTGTGCTGGACCGGCTGGTCAATCAGCGATTGCTGCTCAATGCCAACGAAAAGCTCGGGATCGTGGTGCCGGATTCCGCCGTGCGCGCACAGATCGCGCAGGTTCCGCAGTTTCAGGTTGATGGCCGTTTCAACAGCGACGCTTATCTTGCAATGTTGTCCGCCAACAGCAAGACCCCGCAGGCATACCAAGACGAAGTGCGCGCGGGCCTTGCGGTGAGCCAGTTACCTGGCGCGATCGTCGATACCGCCTTCGCCACCAACGTGGACGTGGACGCTTTCCTGCGCCTGCGTTTGCAGACCCGCGATTTCCGTTACGTCGAATTGCCGCCGCCCGTGCCGAGCGATACCCGCGTCGATGATGCTGAAATCGCGGCGTATTATCAATCGCACGCCAAGGATTTCATGAGTCCCGAGCAGGTTTCGCTGCGCTACATCGAACTGGACGCGGCGACAATGAAGGTCGACACCGGCACCGACGAGGCCGCGTTGAAGGCACGCTACGAGCAGGATAAATCCCGTTTCTCGGTGTCGGAACAACGCTTGGTGTCGCACATCCTCATCAAGGTGCCGCCGAACGCGACGCCGGCGCAGCAGAAAGCGGCACTCGCCAAGGCGCAGCAGGTCGATCAATTGGCCAAGGCGCCGAATGCCGATTTCGCCAAGCTCGCACAGCAGTATTCCGACGACTTGGGTTCGAAGAACCAGGGCGGCGATCTGGGTTGGATTGAGAAAGGCGTCACCGATCCCGCGTTCGAGAGTGCGTTGTTCGCGATGCAGAAGGGCCAGATTTCCGATCCGGTATTGTCGCCAGAGGGCTACCACGTCATCGACCTGCGCGATGTGCGCACCGGGCAGGTCAGGCCGTTCGATGAAGTCCGCAACCAGCTTGCCGCGGAGGTCGCCAAATCCGCGCGTGAAAACAAGTACAGCGACTTGGGCAGCAAGCTTACGGATGCGATCTATCAAGATCCGAGCTCATTGGCGCCCGCGGCGAAAGCGCTGGGTCTGACCGTGCAGACCACGCCGTTGTTCACGCGCGCCGGCGGCGATTCCGGCATCGCCGCCAACAAGGCCGCCGTCAAGGCCGCGTTCTCGGATCAGGTGTTGGTGCAGGGCAACACTTCAGATCCGGTCGACCTCGGCCCCAACCACATTGTCGTGGTGCACGTCGCCGATCACGTTCCGGCCAAGCCGAAACCGCTGGCCGACGAGCGCGACGCGATCCGCAACGACATTCTGCAAGCGCGTGCCGACGCGAAGGCCAAGCAACAGGCCGGCGCGCTGTTCGCGCAATTGCAAAAAAATGGCGATCTGGATGCGGTGGCGAAAAGTGCGAACCAGCAGGTGAAGCAGGCCAGCGCCGTGGAACGCGACGCCAAGAGTTTCGATCCGCAACTGCTGGACGCGGTGTTCAAAATGCCGCGCCCGCTCGCGGGCAAACCCGGGTCAGTACTGGTCCCCTTGTCCGGGGGGCATTACGCGCTGGTGGCGTTGGGCGAGGTGCGCAACGGCGATGTGGCGAGTTTTCCCAAGACCGAGCGCGATGTGTTGCGCACGCAGATATCGCAGGCGATCGGTACGCAGGACGTGCTCGGGCTGATTGATGTGCTGCGCGTCAAGGCGAAGGTGGAAACCGCGCCGGATCGGATGTGATACGCGGCTTGAAAAACTACTGCGCTCGGCCTGATTCAACCAATGTGTAGTGCGTCGGCGGTGCGCAACCCGCCTTCGCTCGTGACGTTTTCCAAGGCCGCGTTACGGCTCGCCGTGTAGTCATTCGCCCAGTTCGAGCCCAGCCATGCCCAGCGTGTTGTAGCCGGCGTCGACATAGGTGACTTCACCGGTGATGCCCGATGCCAGGTCCGAGCACAGAAACGCCGTCGCGTTGCCGACCTCGTTGATGGTCACGCTACGCCGCAACGGCGCGACATGCTCGACGTGTTCCAGCATTTTGCGGAACCCCGCAATACCCGCCGCCGCCAGCGTCTTGATCGGTCCGGCCGAGATCGCGTTCACCCGTGTGCCTTCGGGCCCCAGGTTGTAGGCGAGATAACGCACGTTGGCCTCCAGACTCGCCTTGGCCAGCCCCATCACGTTGTAGCTCGCCAGCGCGCGCTCGGCGCCAAGATAGGTCAGCGTCAGGATCGCGCCATTGCGGCCGCGCATCAGCGGGCGCGCGGCTTTCGCGAGTGCCGCGAGGCTGTAACTGGAAATATCGTGCGCAACCGCGAAGTTCTCGCGCGTCAATCCATCCAGGAATTCACCGGTCAGCGCCTCGCGCGGCGCGAAGCCGATCGAGTGGATCAGGATATCGAGGCCGTCCCATTGCTTGCCAAGGTTCTCGAACAGCGTGGCGATATCGCCGTCGCGGGTGACATCGCAAGGCAGCACGATATTGGAATCAAACGCTTTGGCGGCATCGTCCACCCGGCTCTTCAGTTTCTCATCGACGTAGGTGAAAGCGAGTTGCGCCCCTTCGCGGCGCATCGCATTCGCGATACCCCACGCGATCGAGCGCTGGCTCAATATCCCCGTGATCAGCGCGCGTTTGCCGTCAAGAAAACCCATGTTCGTACTCCATCTTGAATTGCAAAACCGGGCGTACTGCCGCGCTTTCCGCATCGATGGGATCGATGCGTTGGCGCATTCTTGCGCCAAGCGCGTCATGATTGGTATGGTCGCAATTGTAGGCGAACGATGGCGCCGCGTCGCTCATTCCGGCGCGCTGAGGCGCAACACCTGGCCGGGACGCAGATCATCGCTGGCTAGCGCATTCCAATTGCGCAACTTGCGAGGATCAAGATGATAGCGTCGGGCGATCATCCACAATGATTCGCCGCGCGTCACATTGTGTCTGTCCGAGACGTGACGACGTTTGGACGCAGCAGCAGCCACGGCGCGTTTCGATTTTGGCGGTACTGCATCGCCGCTGTCGCGCAAGATTGCACCCGTCGTGTTCGTCGCCGGCGTGGCTTGCGCCATCGTATCTGCGTCGCGCGCGGCGATCGCCGCCAGCAGCATCTGCGCGTTGTCCTGTGGCAGCAAAAGGTGATGCGGCGCGTCGGCGGTCATCCGACCATCGCGGTAGCCAGGATTCAGCGCGCGCAAACGATCCGACGGCAAACGTGCGAGGGATGCGGCGGCGGCCAGATCGGTGGTGGCAGGCAACGCCACCAAAGCGAGGCGGTCGCTATCGTTGGGCTTGGGCAAAGCCACGTCGTAGCGCGCGGGATCACGCACGATGCAGGCCAGCGCCTGCAGCTTGGCAAGGTGATCGCGGGTGATCGCACTTACGGCCAAGTGCGGCACGTTGACGCTATCGCCATCGTGACCTTCGATCAAACCGAACACTTTGTACTCGCCGGTGTTGAAGGCCATGTCGACCAGCCGCCAGTTGTGCAAATCCTCGCCATAGCTTTTCAGCATCGCCATCACCGCGGGTGTGGCCGCGGCCGGATCCAGCCGCCCGTCGTAATCGCGGTTGATCACCAGCCCCAGTGTGCGCGCGGTCTGCGGCATGATCTGCCACATGCCGGCAGGATCGCCGCGGCGCCCGGGCTCGGCCGGATCGTACGTGCTCTCGACCCACGGCAGCAGCACGAATTCGCCTGGCACGCCGGCATTCTCGGCCGCGTTCTGGACGTACATCATCAGTGGCAAGACTTCGCGCAGTTGCGCCTCGAAACGTTCCGGATTGCCGGTGTAGCGGCGCGCCCAGTCCTGCACGCGTGAACCGGAGTTGCAGTCGTCCAGCGCAAAACGCGCGCGTAACCGGGTCCAGATGTCGGGCGGTGACGCGGGCGGCAGCAATGCCACGACCGGTGCCGGCGCTTGTGGCGCGGCAATCGCCACCGAGGGTGACGTTTGCATGGCGGGCTGCGCGGCGCAGGCCGCGAGCAATGCGGCGACGCAACCGGCGAAGGCGGTCCGAAGTGTCTTCTTCATGCGCGTTAGCCGACCCATACATCCTTTGCGGCACGCAACGCGGCGAAACGCGCGACACGATCGCGTGTGTCTTTCGGCATCGGCGCGTCGGCGGGAAACGCGTCTTTCCGCAGAACATCCACCCTCAAAAAAGGATTGGCCGCGCGCTCCTCGTTGATCGACGAGGGCAGCGTCGGCTCGCCCGCTTTGCGTAACGTGTGTGCCCGTTCTTCGCGCAAGCACAGCGCCCGATTGCCCGGATCGACCCGCCGCGCGAAAGCCGCGTTGGCCAGCGTGTATTCGTGTCCGCAGCAAACGCGGGTATCGCCAGGGAGCGCCGCGAGGCGATCGAGCGACCCCAGCATCTGCGCCGGCGTGCCTTCGAACAGGCGGCCGCAGCCGAGGCTGAACAACGTATCGCCGCAGAAAAGCAGTCCCTCGCCGAAATAGGCGATGTGCGTACGGGTATGCCCGGGGACTTCGATCACTTCGAACGCCGCGTGCGGCGCGTGCAATTCGATGCGGTCGCCATCGCCGACCCGGTGGGTGACGGGCGCGATTCGCTCGTCGTGTGGTGCGTAAACTCGAGCGTCGGGATACCGTTCAAGCAATTCGTCGATGCCGCCGATATGGTCGGGGTGATGATGGGTCAGCAGAATTGCGCTCAGACGCAAGTCCTTGGCCCGCAGTGCGGCGAGTGCCGGCGCCGCTTCACCGGGATCGACCACCAGCGCGTTGCCCGCATCGTCCGCCAGCAACCAGATGTAGTTGTCCGTCAGTGCGGGCAGCGGGGTCAGGCTCAGCATCGCTGATCCGGGTCTCACGCAAAGGTGGGACTTTATCAGCGTGATATTCGGGTGAAGTTAGAGGCCTGTTAACGTGCGGGCCAGGATGGGAGAATAGGCATCGGGTATTCAGCGATTTTCTTCGCGAAGCCGTTTTACATTTACATTGCAATCGGTTGATACTGAAAATGATTTCAGATGATCGCAACACCTTGATGTTAACCGCGCTGCTGGCGGACGCGGCGGCGGATTGCGTGCCGTTGCTGGCGGGTGTGACGGGAACCCACGGACTCTTGCTGGATGCCCTTGGCGGTGCGCCGCCGTCACTGCCGGGTTTGGGTCGTTGGACCTCTTTGCGGCTGCGCGGCGATGGCATGCTGGACGGGTCGATGCGCGCGGACGTGGAGCAATTACCGTTCGTCGATGACAGTTTCTGCGTGGTGTTGATCCGCCATGCCGCCGGTTGCGGCGTGATCCCGGAATCCATCGCCAACGAGGCTGCGCGGGTACTGGCCCCGCATGGTCTGTTGATGGTGGTCGAACTGCATCCGTGGTCGGCGTGGCGACCATGGTTTGCGGCACAACGTCGTCGCGGCAGCGACGCCCTGCGCGTGGTTCCACCGCACCGCTGGCAACGTGCCTTGCGCGCGGCCGGACTCGCGGCGGGTTTGACGCGTCGCTGCGGCGCGCCATGGCCGCGTCGTCACGGCTCCCGCGGATTGCCGCGATGGCTCAGCCGCTGCGGTGGCGCGTATTTGCTTGACGCCCGCAAGCGCAACGACACCAGCAACGTGCGGCGCCTGCAGCCGGCGCGTTCCCGCGCCGCCGCCGAGCATGCCTCGCTCGCGCCCGGCGCGCACAGGTCACGCGAGTGAATCGCGTCGAGGTGTTCACCGACGGCGCTTGCCTCGGCAATCCCGGGCCTGGCGGCTGGGCCGCGTTGTTGCGCTGGGGGGCACACGAGAAGTTGCTTACCGGCGGCGAGACCGCGACCACCAACAACCGCATGGAGCTGTTCGCCGCCATCGCCGCATTGGAAGGCTTGAGTCGCCCGTGCGCGGTTGTCTTGACCACCGATTCGCAATACGTGAGGCTGGGCATCGAGCAGTGGATGCCGCGCTGGCGCAACAATGGCTGGCGCACCGCGGACAAGAAGCCGGTGAAGAACCAGGATCTGTGGGCGCGGCTGGCCGCAGCGGCGGCGCATCACCAGGTACGCTGGCACTGGGTGCGTGGTCATGCCGGCCACGCCGAGAACGAGCGCGTCGATCACGCGGCACGCGAGCAGGCGATGCGACTGCACGAAACAGGAATTCCGGCACAAAGAGCCGGCGCAGCGAGCGAATAGCGATCTGCGAAAAGCGCGGCGCGATTTTGCCGCGACCGCTTTCGCGCAAGTCGCGGCGGGATGCCCGGTCTTGCACTATGGAGAACTTATGCGGCAAATCGTGCTGGATACCGAAACCACAGGCCTCGAAGCCGGGCGCGGTCATCGCATCATCGAAATCGGTTGCGTCGAGCTGGTGGAGCGCCGCGCCAGCGGGCGCACTTTCCATCGTTACCTCAATCCCGATCGCGCCAGCGAGGCCGGGGCGGTCGCCGTGCACGGCATTCGTGACGAGTTTCTACTCGACAAGCAGCGCTTCGCCGAAATCGTCGACGAATGGCTGGAGTTCATCCGCGGAGCGGAATTGCTGATCCACAACGCTGATTTCGATGTCGCCTTTCTCGACGTGGAGTTGCAGTTGGCGGGCGCCCAATACGGCCGCGTGGCCGACCATGCGCGCATCGTAGACACGCTCGGCTTGGCGCGTGAAAGATATCCGGGCCAGAAGAATACGTTGGACGCGCTGTGCAAACGTCACGGCGTCGATAATACCCACCGCGAATTGCACGGCGCGTTGTTGGACGCGCAATTGCTCGCGGGGGTCTGGCTGGCGATGACAGCGGGGCAGAGCGCGCTGGGATTCGCGATGGACGTGCCGGCGGCGGCCGTCGTCTCGTTTCCGGATGACGGCACTCCTTGCACGCGCGTGCTGCTTGCGGACGCGCCAGCGCTGGCCGCGCATGCAGCACGCGTGCAGACGCTGGAGCGTGTCAGCAAGTTGGACGTGCTATGGCGTTGGATGGACGCCGAATAATTGCCTAACGGACCCGCACCAACAACACGGTGATGTTGTCGCTGCCGCCGCCATCCAGCGCGGCCAGGATCAAGTGCTCGACGCATTCCTGCGCGGCGAGGTCGCCGCGCGCGAGCACGGTGCCGATCGCGTGATCCTCGACTTCCTCGGTCAGCCCGTCGCTGCACAATAGAAACTGTATCCCGGATTCGAGCTTGCCCTGCCGGGTTTCCACGTGCAATTGCTGAGGCGAGGTCACGCCCAGCGCCTGCGTGACCATATTGCGATGTGGGTGGGTACGCGCCTGTTCGGCGCTGATCGCGCCTTGCGCCACCAGTTCCTGCACATAGGAATGATCCTGCGACAACTGCGACAACGCATCCGCCTGGTAAAGATATACGCGGCTGTCGCCGACCCAGGCGATTTCGTAAGCGTCGTCCTTGAGGTGCAGGGCGGCAATCGTGGTGCCCATCGGCAACGCTTCGCTACGACGCTGCGACAAGGCGATGATCGATTCGTCCGCGCGGCGGATCGCGTCTTCCAGGCTGCGTCCGGCGCCGACCTCGCGCACCAGCGTGTCGCGCGCGATCGCGCTCGCCACTTCGCCGTATTCGTGGCCACCCATGCCATCGGCGACCAGCCACAAGCCGAGCGCGTCGTCGGCCCAGTAGGTGTCCTCGTTATGCGCTCGACGCAGGCCCGCGTGGGTGCCGTGTCCGAATTCGATCATATGCGTGCCGAGATTCATAAGGCAGCATCATGCCGCCGCGAATGACCCTAGCATGTTAGAAAGGCAACAGCACACGGCGATTGCAACAAACCATTGCGCCCACGATTCAAAAACGGGAAATGCAAAACGCCCACCAGGGGCGTTCGCGTTTCTGGCGGAGAGGGAGGCAGGATCGTGAATGTATCACGTCGTGCCGTAATGTCCTGCACTGATCGATGAAACCTTTGCCCATGGTTGGTCTCGCGCCTTCTGTTGTCGCGTGACGTCTTTTGACATTTC
>JBDTAJ010000091.1:0-5103 GCA_039924705.1 Rhodanobacteraceae bacterium | reverse complement strand
CAAAGCGATCAAAGCTGCCATCCTGGGCCGAAGCTTCGTGACTGCACTTTTCAAAAAATCAAGCCAGCGCCTGGATTTTCGCGTTCAAACGGCTCTTGTGACGCGCGGCCTTGTTCTTGTGGATCAGGCCGTGATGCGCATAGCGATCCATCGCCGGCTCGGCCGACTTGTAGGCGGCTTCGGCGCCGGACTTGTCCTTGGCTTCGATCGCCTTCAGCACCTTGCGAATCGAGGAACGCAGCATCGAACGCTGGCTAGCGTTGCGCATGCGGCGCACTTCGGACTGCCGGGCGCGCTTCTTGGCGGACTTGATATTGGCCACGGGTTGGAACTCCGGAAACAGGTCGGAAAAAGACTGCGGATTATGGGCGAGAACGGCCTACGGGTCAATCGGTACCGAGCGATGTCCGCATGAAAACTCCCAGCATGCTGCGCGGGGTGCTGTCGTTCAGCGCAATGACGTTCATTTCTCGCGTGCTGGGTCTGGCACGAGACGTGGCGATGAGCCACGTGTTCGGCGCGAGTGCCGCCACGGATGCATTCGTGATCGCCTTTCGCATCCCGAATTTCATGCGAAGGCTGTTCGCGGAAGGTTCGTTCTCCTCCGCGTTCGTGCCGGTGTTCACCGAGGTCAAGGAGACCCGCAGCCACGCCGCGCTGAAGGTCCTCGCCGTGCGCGTGGCCGGAACCTTGGGCGCCGTGCTGTTGGTGATCACCGCGCTGGGATTGGTCTTTGCGCCCCAGGTGGCCACGTTGTTCGCGCCGGGATCGCTCGACCAACCGTACAAATTCGATCTCACCATCGACCTGTTGCGGCTGACCTTCCCATTCCTGCTGTTCGTTTCGCTCACCGCGCTGGCTGGCGGCGTGTTGAACAGCTTCCACAAGTTCGCGCTGCCGGCGATCACGCCGGTGATCCTCAACGTTTGCATGATCGCCGGCGCCTTGTGGCTGGCGCCACACCTGCGGGTGCCGATCATGGCGCTGGGCTGGGCGGTGTTGGCCGCCGGCATCCTGCAACTATTGTTCCTGCTGCCCGCGCTGCGTGGTCTCGATCTGCTGGCCTTGCCGCGCTGGGGCTGGAACCACCCGGACGTGCGCCGGATCATGCGCCTAATGGTGCCGACTTTGTTCGGCTCATCGGTGGCGCAACTCAACCTGCTGCTGGATACCGTGGTCACGTCGCTTTTGATCACCCGATCCCAGACTTGGATGTATCAGTCGACTCGGTTCCTCGAATTGCCGCTGGGTGTATTCGGCGTCGCGCTCGGCACCGTGATCCTGCCCGCGTTGTCGCGCCATTACGTCGCTACCGATCGAGAAGGCTTTTCGCGCGCGCTCGACTGGGGTCTGCGGTTCACGTTGTTGATCGCGATGCCGGCGATGTTCGCGCTGATGCTGCTCGCGGAACCACTCATCGCCACGTTTTTCCAGAACGGCCAATACACCGCGTTCGACACGCAAATGACTGCATTGGCGATTGTCGCGCTCGCTTTTGGCGTACCGGCGATCGCGCTGGTCAGAACCCTGTTGCCGGCGTTTTATTCGCGCCAGGACACCAAAACGCCCGTGCGTGCGGGTGTGGCTACGCTGATCGTCAACATGGTCTTCAACTTCGCGCTGATCGCGCTGTTGTTCGAGCTGTGGGCGCCGCCAGTCTTGAAGCGACTACCTTGGCTCGACGGCATCGCCCGTCTGCCTGGCTTGCACTTGGGCCTGGCAATCGCCAGCTCCTTATCGAATTATCTGAATTTCATCCTGCTATGGCGCTTCCTCAAGCATGCTGGTGTGTATCAGCACCAGCCGGGCTGGGCGCGGCACTGGCTGCGGCTGGGCGTGGCGTGCGCGGCGATGGTCGTGGTGCTGCTGTTCGGGCTCTGGATCTGGCCGCATTGGACAGAAGTGCGAATCCTGACGCGGGCGTGGCATTTGGCGGTGCTGGTCACAGCAGCCGGTTCGGTCTATCTGCTGACATTGCTGGCGACCGGCTTTCGCATGCGCGATCTTCGCGCGCATTGATTGCATCGTTCCTGATGGCGGGAATCAAAAGCGGTCATCCATGGCCGCAGTATTTGTCCGTGTGCTCATCTATGGGCGCGGAAATCAAAAAGCGACCAAAGCCGCCATCCATGGCCAAGAGCTCCGTGGCCGCACTTCTCAATGACTGGATATACTTTCCCGATGATGAAGGTCTTCCGGGATGCCGCGGGGCCATGCCTGGCGCCGTCCGGCAGCGTACTTGCCGTGGGCGCCTTCGATGGCTTGCATCGCGGCCACGCCGCGCTTCTGGTGCGCGTGCGCGAGCGCGCGGCTGCGCGAGGATTGGTTCCGGCAGTGGTGAGTTTCGAGCCGTTGACGCGCGCGTTTTTCGCGCGCGAGCCGATCCCGCGCCTTGGTTCGCCACGTGAAAAGCTGCAAGGATTCGCGGCGGCCGGGATCGAGCGGGTATTGATGTTGCGCTTCGATGCGAAACTCGCCGCGATGAGCGCCGAGGATTTCGTGCGCGAAGTGCTGACGTCGCGCATGGGCGCGCGCGAGATATGGGTCGGTGAGGATTTTCGTTTCGGCCATCGACGCGCGGGCGGTTTCGGGCTCTTGCAACGGATGGGCGGCGAATTCGGATTCAGCGCGCATGCGCTCGAGCCGGTCGTCGTTGACGATGAACGTGTATCCGCCACGCGCATCCGCGAATTGCTTGGCAAGGGTGAGTTCGAGTCCGCCACGCGTTTGCTGGATCGGCCGTTCTCGATCGGCGGGCGAGTGGTGCGCGGCAACAGGATGGGCCACGAGCTTGGGTTTCCCACCGCGAATATCCGGCTCGGCCGGCGCGTTGCGCCGGTCGGCGGCATCTTCGCCGTGCGGGTGCGCAACGTCGGTGACCGTCCGTGGCCGGGCGTCGCCAGTCTCGGCGTGCGCCCGACGATCGGCGGCACGGAGCCATTGCTGGAAGCGCATCTGTTCGACTTCGACGACGACTTGTATGGCAAGCATCTCGATGTCGAGTTCGTCGCCAAATTGCGCGACGAGGAAAAATTCGCCGACCTGGATGCGCTGAAGCTGCAGATGGATCGGGATGCGACTGAAGCGCGCTCTGTTTTTGCGATCATCCCTGATCGCGAGAATCAAAAAGCGACCAAAGCCGCCATCCACGGTCAAGAACTCCGTGGCCGCACTTTTTAAATTGACCCACTCAAATCCATTCCGTTCGATGTCCGACTACAAATCCACCATCAACCTGCCAAAAACAGGCTTCGCGATGAAGGCCGACCTTGCCAAGCGCGAGCCGGACATGCTCGCGGAATGGGAGCGTGCGGATCGCTATCAAGCGATCCAGCGCCACACCGCGCAGCGCAGGCACGCCTTCATCCTGCACGATGGTCCGCCGTATGCCAACGGCGCAATCCACCTTGGCCACGCGGTCAACAAGATATTGAAAGACGTGGTGGTGCGTTCGAAGTTGCTGGCGGGTTTTCGCTCGCCCTACATTCCCGGTTGGGATTGCCACGGCCTGCCGATTGAAATCGCGGTCGAAAAGAAAGTCGGCAAGGTCGGGCAGAAAGTCGATGCGGCGCAGTTCCGAAAACTGTGTCGCGAATACGCAAATGCGCAGATCGATCTGCAGCGCAAGGACTTCAAGCGGCTCGGCGTACTCGGCGATTGGGAGCATCCGTACCGCACGATGGATCTGCGCTACGAGGCCGACATCCTGCGTGCACTCGCGCGCGTTTACGCCAACGGCCATGTGCTGCGCGGTTTCAAGCCGGTGCACTGGTGCTTCGATTGCGGCTCGGCGTTGGCGGAAGCCGAGATCGAATACGCCGACAAGCAATCGCCCGCGATCGACGTCGCGTACGACGCACTCGATCCGAAAGCGCTGACCGCGAAGTTCGGTGTCGAGGTCGACGATGACACGATCGTGTCCGTGCCGATCTGGACCACCACGCCGTGGACGCTACCCGCGAGTCTCGCGGTGACGCTTGGCCCCGATCTCGATTACGTGTTGGTGGAAGGACCGGCGCGCGATGGCAAGCGCGTGTTGCTGGTTTTCGCAATTGAATTGCTAAGCAAAGTTGCCTTGTTGGAACGCTATGGCTTCGCCGACGGTGAAGCCCGAGCAATTGGAAACGCGGTGAAGGGTAATATTCTTGAAGGAGAGATGCTCAAGCATCCGTTCTATGACCGCGACATTCCGCTGATCCTTGGCGATCACGTTTCCGCGGAAGAGGGCACGGGCGCCGTGCACACCGCGCCCGGTCACGGCGTCGAGGATTTCGTCGTCGGACAAAAATACGGATTGGTCGAGAATACCCCTGCCAGCATCCTGAATCCGGTCGGCTGCAATGGTGTGTATCTGCCGGGCACGCCGATCTTCGAAGGCCAACATATCTGGAAAGCCAACGATGCGATCGTGGATTTGCTGCGCGAGCGTGGCGTGCTGCTGGCCGCGCACCAGATCACGCATAGCTATCCGCATTGCTGGCGACACCGCACGCCGATCGCATTCCGCACCACGCCGCAATGGTTCATCGGCATGGATCGCGCCGGCTTGCGCGCCAGCGCGATGCACGCGATCCGCAACGACGTGACGTTCTATCCATTGTGGGGCGAGGAGCGCATCGCCCGCATGGTGGAAGGGCGGCCGGATTGGTGCATCTCCCGGCAGCGCAGCTGGGGTGTGCCGATCGCGCTGTTCGTGCATAAGCTGACCCACGAGCCGCATCCTCGCAGCGTCGAGTTGCTGGAACAAATCGCGCAACGGGTGGAGAAAGAGGGCGTCGGTGCGTGGTACGCGCTCGACGTTGCCGAATTGCTCGGCGACGAAGCAAAGGATTACGAAAAGGTCAACGACATTCTGGATGTGTGGTTCGATTCCGGCACCTCGCACTTCTGCGTGCTGGATCAGCGTCCGGAACTCGCGCGCAAGCCCGGCGACAAGGTGATTTATCTGGAAGGCTCCGACCAGCATCGGGGCTGGTTCAATTCATCCTTGGTGACTTCCTGCGCGATGCACGGCTACGCGCCGTTCGACGAAGTGTTGACGCACGGCTTTACCGTCGACGCGCAGGGCCGCAAGATGTCGAAGTCGCTCGGCAACGGCATCGA
>JBDTAJ010000090.1:0-5085 GCA_039924705.1 Rhodanobacteraceae bacterium | reverse complement strand
GCGTGCTGCGATTGGTGCGGGTGGCGATCGGCCCGTTGCAACTCGGCGATTTGCCGAAGGGAACGTGGCGAAACCTGACGCGCGAAGAAATCGAATCGCTCGGCTAGGCGCGCATTCGATTGTGCAGCTTACGCCTTCAACACGCCAAGCTCGCGCCCGACCTTGGTGAACGCCGCGATCGCGCGGTCCAGGTGCTCGCGCGTGTGCGCAGCCGACATCTGCGTGCGGATGCGCGCCTGTCCCTGTGCCACGACGGGGAAGAAGAAGCCGATCGCGTAGATGCCTTCGTCCAATAGTTTCGCGGCGAACGCCTGCGCCAGTTTGGCGTCGTGCACCATCACCGGCACGATCGGGTGAGTGCCCGGCTTGATGTCGAAACCGGCGGTGGTCATTTTTTCGCGGAAGTAGCGCGTGTTATCGCCAAGTTTCTCGCGCAGCTCGCCGGCTTCGCCCAGTATGTCGAAGACCTCGATCGCGGCGGCGACCACGTGCGGAGGCAGCGAGTTCGAGAACAGATACGGACGCGAGCGTTGGCGCAGCATCTCGATGATCTCGCTGCGGCCGGTGGTGAAGCCGCCGACCGCGCCGCCCAGCGCCTTGCCTAACGTGCCGGTGAAGATGTCGATCTTGTCCATGACGCCGTGCACTTCCGCCGAGCCGCGGCCGGTTGCGCCCAGGAATCCCGTCGCGTGGCATTCGTCGATTTGCACCAGCGCGTCGTATTGCTTCGCGAGCGCGGTGATCCGATCCAGCGGCGCGATGAAACCGTCCATCGAGAACACGCCATCGCTGGAAATCAATTTGCTGCGCGCGCCGGCCGCGTCCGCGGCCTGCAATTGTTTTTCCAGACCGGCGATGTCGCGATTGGCGTAGCGGAAGCGCTTGGCTTTGCATAGCCGGATGCCGTCGATGATCGAGGCATGGTTGAGCGCGTCGGAGATGATCGCGTCGTTCTCGTCCAGCAGCGGTTCGAACAGACCGCCGTTGGCATCGAAGCAGGCGGCGTAGAGGATCGCGTCGTCGGTGCCGAAGAATGTCGCGATCTTCGCCTCCAGTTGTTTGTGCAAGTCCTGGGTGCCGCAGATAAAGCGCACGCTGGCCATGCCGAAACCATGCGTGTCCAATGCACGCTTGGCCGCCTCGATCAGGCGCGGATGATCGGCAAGGCCCAGATAATTGTTGGCGCAGAAGTTCAGCACTTTGCGGCCATCGGCGAGCGTGATCTCCGCCGACTGCGGTGACACGATCACGCGCTCGGATTTGTACAACCCGCTGTCGCGGATCGCGTCGAGTTCTTCGGTGAAGCGTTGACGGGTGGTATAGGTCATGGCTGGGGTTGTCTGATGCTGATAACAGCGTAACAAGAGGGAGTGGGAAATAGGTAGTGGGAAGTGGGGAAGAAAAGGTGTGACGCTGTTACCAACTTCCTATTTCCTACTACCCAATTCCAGCTTCAGTTCCACGAACACACCACCTTGCCGCAATTCCTCGACGCCATCAGGTCGAAACCTTTCTGGAAATCGCCGATGGCAACCTGGTGGGTGAGCACCTTGCCGAGCGGAAAACCGGTCTGCACCATCTGCGTCATCTTGTACCAGGTCTCGTACATGCGCCGGCCGTAGATGCCGTGCAGCACCAGGCCCTTGAAGATCACGCGATCCCAATCGATGCCGGCGCCTTTGGGCAGCAGGCCGAGCAACGCGACCTTGCCGCCGTGGTACATCACGTCCAGCATGTCGTTGAAGGCGCGCGGGTTGCCGGACATTTCAAGGCCCACGTCGAACCCTTCCATGTGCAGATCGGCGACGACGTCCTTCAAAGATTGCTGGGAGACATTGACCACGCGCGTCGCACCCATGTCGGCGGCGAGTTTCAGGCGATAGTCGTTGACGTCGGTGACCACCACGTTGCGCGCGCCGACATGCTTGGCGATGCCCGCGGCAATGATGCCGATGGGACCTGCGCCGGTGATCAACACGTCCTCGCCGACGAGGTCGAACTCCAGCGCGCAATGCGCGGCGTTGCCATAGGGATCGAAGAACGCGGCCAGTTCCGACGGAATCGAATCCGGGATCGGCCAAAGGTTGGACGCCGGCATCGCGATGTACTCGGCGAACGCGCCGTTACGGTTGACGCCGATGCCGACGGTGTACGGGCACAGGTGCTGGCGTCCGGCGCGGCAATTGCGGCACATGCCGCACACGATATGGCCTTCCGCCGACACCCGTTGCCCAAGCGAATAGCCGCGCACCCCGGGGCCGATGTCGACGATGCGTCCGACGAATTCGTGGCCGATCACCAAGCCCGGCTTGATCGTGCGCTGAGCCCACTCGTCCCAGTTGTAGATGTGGACATCTGTGCCGCAGATCGCGGTTTTCTCGAGCTTGATCAGCACCTCGTTGGGACCGATTTCGGGCACGGTCACTTCGTCCATCCAGATACCCTTGGCGGCTTCGCGCTTGACCAGCGCCTTCATCATCTGCGGCATGGCGGTTCCCGGATGTGCGAGGGCAAAGCGCGATTATACGAGCCGCGCAACGCGGCTGGCCAATGCCGTCACGAAAGGCCCGTTACGCACCCACCGCGATCAGCGTGTCGCGTTCGTCCTGCATGGCGCGCCACCGTTGTGGGTCCATCGCGCGCGCGAAGTGAAAGCCTTGCAGGCGGTCGACCTGGTGGCGCTCGAACCATGCCAGCTGCGCGGCGGTTTCGATGCCCTCGACGGTGGTCTCGATACCGAGACTGTGGGCCAGCGTGATGATCGCGCTGACGATCGCCGCCGCGCGCCGGTCGATCAATACCTCCTCGACGAAACTGCGATCGATCTTCAGACCATCCACCGGCAGCCGACGCAGGTGATTGAGCGAAGAGTAGCCTGTTCCGAAATCGTCCAGCGACACGCGCGTGCCCAATGCGCGCAGGCGCGTCAGGCAGTCGATGGCGCGGTCGATGTCGTCGATTGCGCCCGATTCGACCACTTCCAGTTCCAGCCGCTGCGGCGCCAACCCGGTTGCGGCGAGTACCGCGCGCACCAGTTCCGGGAAATGCTCGCGCTGGAAACTGCGTGTGGAAATATTGACCGCCACCGCCAGTGGCGCCCCGCCGCGGGCGCGCCACTGTTGCGCCTCGCGGCAGGCGCGTTCCAAAACATAGCGATCCAGATCCTCGATCATGCCGAGGCGATCGATTTCCTCGATGAACATTTCCGGCGCCAGCAACCCGCGTTTGGGATGCCGCCAACGCACCAGCGCCTCGGCGCCCACCAGCCGATGGCTTTGCGCGGCCAGCAGCGGTTGGTAATGCAATTCGAATTCATGACGTATCAGTGCGCGCCGCAGTTCCGCTTGCAAGCTCAGGCGCGTCAACACCAGCGAGTTCATCTCGATGGAATAGAAATGCAGTCGGTTTCCGCCCTCATCGTGAGCCTGCTGCGCGGCGGCCTCGGCCGCGGCGATCAACGCGGCGGCCTCCTGCGCGTCGTCCGGCGACAACGCGATGCCGATGCTGGCCGACAACGCCAATTCCCGGCCGCCGCTGTAAAACGGCGCGCGCAACATCGCCAGAAGATTATCGGCGGCGGCGGCCAAGTCGCCGGTGTGCGCGTGCGGGACCACCTGCACCAGCCGCGTTTCCGAAAGGCGCGCCGGCCGCGGCCACTCCGGCAGCGCGCATTCCTGCACGCGGGAAGCCGCTTCGGCCATCACCGTTTCGGCGGCGACCACGCCCAGCGAGCTGCTCAGCATGTCGGATTGGTCGATGCGTACCAGCAGCGTGGCGGTGCGCTGGTTGGTCACGCGCAAGCCCGATTGCAAATCCGACATCAGGCGCCGGCGATTGGGAAAGCCGGTCACCGGATCGAAATCGCGCAACCGGCGCAACGCGGTGTCGGCACGCTCGTAGCGCAGGCGTTCGTCCTCCAGCAGCCACACCACCAATCCGTACCCGATGAACAATTGCGCGACCAGATCGAGCACGCCTACGAATGGTGCCCATTCCACCTCGATCTTGAATTCTGTCTCCGCGATCAGAATCGCCAGCACGTGCAGCAGTTCCACGCCGTAAAAGCCCATAGCTAAGGCCGCCAGCCGCGCGCCCAATCCCGAGCGCCGGGCGCGTCGCCACAGCAGGATCGCCACGATCAGATACGCCGCGCCCGTGATCGCATAACGCAATGCGCTGCGCAGCACGATGCGCTGCATCGAAGCTTCCGGTGGCCCGGCGAACAACAAGGCGGTGATGACGCCCAGCAGCACCGCGGCGATCAACACGCCGCCGATCAGGCGCGGCGTTGCCGGCCGCTTGCCGAGCACGGCGATGGTGCCCAGCGCCAGCAGCGCCACCTGCAGATAGGCGCCCATCAGCGAGATCGTGGCGATCAGCATCCGCAGCGGCGCGCTGGCCAACGGCGGTTCGCCGAAGTCGACCGCCAACAGCGCGGCGACCAGATACAGCGCGAGGGCCACGAACGACAAGCCCCACAAGCGCAGGTATTCCATGCTCGAAACGCGGTAGTAATAAGCGAAGATCGCGGCTTGCGCGACCGCGCACAGAGCCTGCGCGAGGTACAGCACCAGATCGAGTCCGTGCCCTTCGTTCATGAGGCCGCCCCTGTGATGGGCCTATCAAACTCCTCCGGGGCAGGCGTGTAAAGCGCGGGTGTTGGGCGCAGCAGTCCCTAGTTCAGGCATTGCGCGAGCGGCTGTCGTACGATCTGCGCGATTGCCCCGCTGGCCCGGTCTTGCACGAACGCGACCACGGCTGAATGCGCGGGCTTCAAATCGGCCGGAAGTTTCAATTCCGCTTGTGCACGATCCAGCGGCAGCGGGCCGGTCAGCGCGCGCACGGTGTGATCATGGCGCAACACGACGCCGCTGTTCTCGCCGGCGCGCACGGCGGAGGTCAAACCGTTCTCGGTGACCACGAAATACGCGCGATAGGCGGATTCTTTCGCGCCCGGCGTGCCGTGCAAGGCCACGCGCAGCGGATTGCCAGGTTGCACGCGCAGGATCAATTGCGTGCCGGGGGCCGGCTGGGCGGACAAGGGCGCACCATTGCCCCAGTTGCGCCACTCGTTACCGTCCAACG
>JBDTAJ010000089.1:0-17195 GCA_039924705.1 Rhodanobacteraceae bacterium | reverse complement strand
CCAAAGCGAGACCCAACCCGCTGCCGTCGGCGCGCCCCGACACCATTGGCTCGAACAGCGTTTGTGCGATGGCATCCGGCACGCCGTCGCCGTCGTCCTCGATCTCGATGCGGATCGCCGGCAACGTTTTCCCGTGCGCATCGCGCACGCCGGCCTCGGCGCGGCTGCGCAACACGATCCGACGCGCGTTCGACTCGGCCGCGTTACGCACCAGATTCAACAGCGCCTGCAGCAGGCGATCAGGATCGCCGTGCAGCGCTGGCAGGCTGGGGTCGTAATCGCGAACGACCTCGATGTCGGCGCGCTCGGCGCCAAGCAATTGCGCGAGATGTTCGAGCAGGGCGTGCACGTTGATCGCGCGCGTGGTGAACGTCGCCCGCGCGCCAAGCAGACGCTCGGTCAGCGCGGCGAGACGTTGTGTTTCGGACACGATCAACGCGGCCAGTTCGCGCCGCGGCGAATCGGTCTCGCGTCGTTGCAGCAACTGCGCCGCGCCGGAAATCGCCGCCAGCGGATTCCTGACCTCGTGCGCGAAACCGCGCAGCGATTCGGACAACCGCGAGACGGGCGGCATCGTTTCAGCCGGCCGCGCTTCCAGCAACACGCCTTCGCGCAGCGGCGCGAACGAGACATCGAGCTGGCGTTCCGACCCCGGCGTGGCGCATAGCCTGACGCCACGCACACGCACCGCACTTTGTCCGCCCAAAACACCCTGCGCCGATGCATGCAAACGCGCGCCATCCGGCGGCAAGGCCGACAACGGCGAGCCGAGCAGGCGCGTCGTTCCGAAGCCGGTCAATTCGCACAGGCCGGGGTTGACATAGCACAGCAACAAGCCGTCATCCAGCCAGGCTACGCCCGCGGTCAATTGATCCAGCAGCTCGGCGTCGGAAATGGTGCATGACATTGCACCATACTCGTGCAACGTTATGCATGCGTCAATCCGACGGCTCGGCCGTATCCGGCACTATCGATCGCGTCATCCGCATCACTTTGCCCTCGAGGTTGTAGAGATTGCGCAGGTCGGCGGCGTCCAGCATGGGCGCATCGCTGGCGCGGTAATGCCGATGGAAGGCGATGATCACAGCGGTCGGATCGCCGATGTCGTAACCGATCACGCGCAACGCCAGCATCGGATCGAACCCCGGCGGCGGGTCGGGCAACGCGCCCGCGTCGTACCACAAGCCGAAGCCGTGCGTGGCGAGTTCTCCCCACGGGAACCAAACGCCCGGATCGCCCTTGCGGGTCGGCGCGACATCGGCGTGGCCGACGATATTGCCGCGCGGGATCTGCAGGCGCGTGGTGAGATCGGCGAGCAGCCGCAGCAGCGCGTCGATTTCCGGCTGCGCGAACGGTTCGTGGCCGTCGTTGTCCAACTCGATGCCGATCGAGATCGAATTGACGTCGGCGATCGCGTCCCATTCCGACGCGCCCGCGTGCCAGGCACGCTGATCTTCCGCGATCAGTTGATAAATCGCGCCAGCGCGGCCGATCAAATAATGCGCGCTGACCGGGCCGTCGGAATTCCTCGTGGTCAGCGTGCACAACGCGCGTTGCACACTGTCTTCTCCGGTGTAATGCAACACGATCAGCGTCGCGCGCCGCGCGTTGTGGTTGGGCGACGGCGCCCACGTCGCCAGTGGATTGTGCGGCGGCGCACTGGCGCAGCCGGCGAGCAGCAGCAATGTCAGCGTTAGCGATACAAACTGCGCAACGCGCATGCCCACGATCATGCGGCCGCATCGCGCAACGCGTCGTGCAATACCTTGTCGGACACGCCACGTTTCTTCAACGCGCGCCAATCGCTCGACACTGTCGGACTTTAGATCGCCTCGTCGCGGCGCGCGCAAACCGCGAAGGGATGCGCGCAAAGAGGGCGATCTTGAGAAACTCAGGTGGCAAGTATTCGTGGTTTGGCAGTGCAAGATCGCAAATGTCGCCAAGAGAGAAACCACACTGGATGTCCTCGCCTATGCGATCTATAAGATTCAGATGCTGTAATACATCTGGTACTCCAGTGGATGCGTGCTGGCGCGGAACCTGGTGACCTCCTGCATCTTCAACGCGATGTAGCCATCGATGAAGTCGTCGCTGAAAACGCCACCAGCGGTGAGAAACGCGCGGTCGCGGTCGAGCGACTCCAGCGCTTGATCGAGACTCGAACACACCTGCGGGATGTTGCGCTCTTCTTCCGGCGGCAGGTCGTAGAGATCCTTGTCCATCGGCGCGCCGGGGTCGATCTTGTTCAAGATGCCGTCGAGGCCCGCCATCATCAACGCGGTGAAGGTGAGGTAGCCGGAATTCATCGGATCGGGGAAGCGCACTTCGATGCGGCGGCCTTTCGGATTGGAGACGAACGGAATGCGGCACGACGCCGAACGGTTGCGCGCGGAGTAGGCCAGCATCACCGGCGCTTCAAAGCCCGGCACCAGCCGCTTGTAGGAATTGGTGGTCGAGTTGGCGAATGCATTGATCGCGCGCGCGTGCTTGAAGATACCGCCGATGTAATGCAGCGCGAGCTGGCTCAATCCGCCATAGAGTTCGCCGGAAAAAAGATTCTTGCCGTCTTTCGCCAACGACTGATGCACGTGCATGCCACTGCCGTTGTCGCCGACGATGGGTTTCGGCATGAAGGTGACGGTCTTGCCGGCCGCGTGCGCGACATTGCGGATCACGTATTTCATGGTCAGCAGTTCGTCGGCCTTGTGCAGCAGCGTGTTGAAGCGCGTGCCGATCTCGCACTGGCCGGCGGTGGCGACCTCGTGATGATGCACTTCCACTTCGATGCCGAGCGACTCCAGCACTTGGCACATTTCCGCGCGTAAATCGCCCAGCGAATCCACCGGCGACACCGGAAAATAACCGCCCTTGATGCCCGGGCGATGGCCGTGATTGCCTTCCTCGTAGCGCCGGTGCGATGACCACGCCGCCTCTTCCGATTCGATTTCGTAGAACACGTGGCCCATGTCGTTGCGATAGCGCACGCCGTCGAAGATGAAGAACTCCGGCTCCGGTCCGAAGAACGCGGTGTCGGCCACGCCGGTGGATTTGAGATAGGCCTCCGCGCGGCGCGCGATCGAACGCGGATCGCGGCCGTAGGCTTGCATCGTCGATGGTTCCAGCACATCGCACACGATCACCATCTGTTTGTGCGCGGCGAACGGATCGAGGAACGCGGTGTCGGGGTCGGGCATCAACACCATGTCGGATTCGTTGATCCCTTTCCAACCGCTGATGGACGAGCCGTCGAACATCTTGCCATCCTCAAAGGTGCCCTCGTCGATGGCATGCGCGGGGAAGGAAACGTGGTGCTGCACGCCGCGCATGTCGGTAAAGCGCAGGTCGACGAATTGGACGTCTTCGTCGTGGAGGGTTTTCAGGACTTTGTCGGCGGCGGACATGGCGGGATTCGGAGGTGGGGAATGCCAAACTATCGCAAGGGACGTGCCAATCTGGCTGGTGTGTTAATTCAAGGGCTTATGTATCGACCAACCATTGATCTGGAATAAGATGGTGCGTTCTTGCGATAAAACGCACCAATTTGGAACAACGGGCAATGCGATGGCTAATGCAACCGCCTCTCGTAAAGCGGATGCGACTGGCTGGTATAGGTGCTCAGGCCGCGACCAGCTAGCGAGGCGCTGCATTTCCGCAATCTGCGCCGCGTTCCCGCACTGCGGTTCGTGTAGCGATGGACCGAGCCGTTGACGAACTCAATCACGATCGCGCCGCGGCGGTTCTCGTAAGCCGTCACGCCAGAATCGCCGCTCAAATTTTCATACCGTTCCATCGCCGACCTTTTGTACTGCGCAACAGAGCACGGCACGACCAACTGGCGAAGCAAGTCTGTCACTCGGCACTCGCCCGATTCGCTATCACGTACACTTGTTGCGTAGCGCACAGGGGATAGTCATGCGCGTAACCAGATCGATACCCGCGGCTCGGGGATTCTTGGTGGTCGAATGGCCGCTGCCCATTGCCTTAATCATCCTTGCGATCGGCTGGGTGTTCAAATCGGCCTTGTCCGCCGATGCTGTGCCCAATATCGCCATCGCGGTCGCCTTCGTCGCTTTCTTCCTCGCGGCACTGCTGGCCGCCATCGCGGCGGCGCGCCATGCCGAGCATCTGGCGGTCATCTTCGGCGAGCCCTACGGCACGTTGATCCTGACACTTTCGGCCATTTCGCTGGAGATCGCGACCATCGCCACCGTGATGTTGCACGGTGCGAACAATCCGCTGATCGGCCGCGACACGATGTTTTCGGTGGTGATGATCGTGATGAACGGCGTGATCGGCGCCGGATTGCTGATCGGCGGCCTTAGGCACCACGAACAGGTCTACAACCTGCGTGGCGCGAACGCATTTCTCAGCCTGCTGATCCCGTTGGCGGCGTTGGCTTTAATCTGGCCGGATTTCACCGTCACCACTTCGGCCGGAACCCTGTCGATCGCGCAAACGGTGTTCCTGATCGTGATGTCGTTGCTTCTGTATGTGGTCTTCCTGATCGTGCAGACACGGGCCTACCGCAACTATTTCGTGGCGCAGGGCGAGGCAACCACCGAGGTCGTCGATGAGGCGCGTCATTCCACTCGGGGATGGCCGCACCATGCCCTGTTTCTCGCGATCTATCTGGTCACGGTAGTACTGCTGGCGAAACTGTTCGCGCTGCCGCTGGACATCGGCATCGAGCAACTGGGAATGCCCGCCGCCGCGGGCGCACTCGCGGTGGCGTTGTTGGTGCTCGCACCGGAGGCGATTTCGGCAATACAGGCCGCAGCTCGCAATCAAATGCAGAGGGCCATGAACATCGGCTTGGGCACGGCGCTTTCGACGATCTCTTTGACCGTCCCGGCCGTCCTGCTGATCGGTCTCACCTTCAGCCATGTCGTGGTGCTCGGCCTGAATGGCGCCGATGGCATGTTGTTGATACTGACCTTCGCGGTGTCCACGCTGACCTTCACCAGCGGACGCACCAATGTATTGCAGGGGATGGTGCATCTGCTGCTGTTTCTGGCTTACATCGTGCTGATTTTCTCGCCGTGACCGCGTTTTGCCGCCAACGGTATGGCGCTTTGAAAAGCCGCCAGTGTGCCGTATCGCAACTCTGCGTTTGAACGTACACTTGCCGCGGTTTGATACGAGCCTCAACGCATGCACGATTTTTTCAACATCGTCCTGCTCGGGATCATCGAGGGCATCACCGAGTTCCTGCCGATCTCATCGACCGGGCATCTGCTGATCGCCGAGCATTGGCTGGGCGCGCGTTCGGACCTGTTCAACATCGGCATCCAGGCCGGCGCGATCCTCGCTATCACGCTGGTGTACTGGCGGCGCATATGGCAACTGCTGACGCAATGGCGCGATCCGGGCACACGCGACTACCTTTTCAAATTGATCGTCGCGTTCCTGATCACCGCGGCGCTCGGTTTCATTGCGGTGAAACGCGGCTTCGAATTGCCGAAAACGGTGACGCCGATCGCCTGGGCATTGATCATCGGCGGAATATGGATGATCGGCGCGGAGCAGATCGCCGCGCGCCGGCCGCCCTCGACGCGCGTGACATGGACGGTGGCGATCCTGGTGGGCATCGCGCAGATGATCGCCGGCATTTTTCCGGGAACCTCGCGTTCGGCCGCGACCATCTTCGCGGCGATGCTGTTCGGCACCAGCGATCGCGCGGCGGCCACCGAGTTCGCGTTTCTGGTCGGCATCCCGACCATGTACGCCGCGACCGGCTATGAATTATTCAAAGTGTTGAAAACGGGGGGCGCGGCGCACGAGGATTGGAGCGCATTGATCGTCGGTTTCATCGTGTCGCTGATCGTGGCGTTCGCCGCGGTGAAGTGGCTGCTGGGCTACATCCGCAATCATCGCTACACGCCGTTCGCGATCTACCGCATTGCGCTGGGAATTGCGCTTTTGTTTTGGTTGCCGGCTGGCGGTTAAACCTCAGTCCTTCGGCGGCGCGGCGACGTCGGCCGCACGGTTGAAATCGCCGATGCCGCCGACCAGCAGCGTGATCGCTTCGCGCTCTGGCTCAGACAAATCGGGATGCCAACTGTCGAGGATCATCACCACGCGCACGCGATCGCTGCGGTTCCACGCCTCGTGTTCGAAGGTATCGTCGAAGGTGACACAGCGGCCTTCCTGCCAGGCGTGATCAACGCCGCCGACCCGGATCGCGCAATCGCTCGGCACGATCAACGGCAGATGCGTGACGAGGCGCGTGTTGGTGACGCCGTGGTGCGGAAGGATATGCGAGCCGGGCGTCAACACCGAGAACAATACTTCCGGCGCGTGTTCGCGAATGCGCACCAACGGCAGGCCGTCGAGAATCTTGGTGGTGCGGGGGCAACGCCGCGCGTTTTGTTCGAACACCTCTCCGTGGCGGTGGAAGAAAAAAGCATTCCATTGCGGAGCATCGCGTTCGCCACGCAACATCGCTTGCTGTTCCAGAATCTTCGCGTCGTTGGTGCCGAGAAAAGGTTCAACGCCATCGGGCCTGGCCAACACGCCGAGCAATTCCTCGCGGATGGTGTCGGTGTGCGATTCAAGTTGCGCGTGCCACGGGAACAGTTCGCGCTCGAAATACGGTTGCGTGCGCAGGCCCGGAACGTAAAAGAACTTCGGCCGCTGACGATGGTCGGGATAATTCGCTGGCGCGTCGCCGAGATACATCGCAAGACCCTCTTCGACGCGCGTCAACGCGTCGCGGCCGTAACGTTCTCGCAGCGGTTGTAGCAGATCGAGAAAAACCTGGCGGCGCCCCGTGTTGACGAACACCATCGCGTGCTTGACGATCGCGCGCAGCCCCGGCGCGGTACTGGCATCGCTCAGCCACAGCCCCCGACTTTGCGCAGCGATGATCGCGCCGTAGTAACTCGCGGTCGCTTCGCCGTTTCGCCCGAGCCGCTCGAACGCAGCGCCACGCTGCAGCCGCGCGACGAAATGTGTGGAATCGAGTTGCAATGCGCGATCGAACGCTGCCAGCGCCGCGTCGAAACGACCCGCGGTCAAGCGTGCCGCGCCAAGGTTTTTCCAGATTTCCGGTTGCGCGGGTTCCAGCTCGATCGCGCGCTCGAGCTTGCCTTGCGCGTCGGCAACATCGCCACGTGCCAGCGCACACACCGCGACGAAGTTCAGCGCTTCGGGCGTATCCGGCGCGGCGGCGAGCGCGTCGCGATAACTCGCTTCGGCATCGGGGATGCGGCCTTGCCGCGCGAATTCGCGCGCATGATCGAGCATGAGCGAAATGTCAGCTGTTGAAGTGGGGTTTGTGTTCATGACGGATGCGATGCGGCGGATGTCTAGTTTGCCGCAGCCGCGCGCTCGTGTCCGGCGCGCTAACGTTCCACCATCCTTGCAAACCACTCCCAACCCGGCACGCGCTCGGCGATCAATTTGGCGCAGGTCAGCATCGGCACCGCCAGCAGCGCGCCGGGGATGCCCCACATCCAGCCCCAGATCAGCAACCAGATCAGGATCGCCAGTGGCGACAACCGCAAGCGATGGCCCATGATCATCGGCGTAATCACGTTGCCCTCGAGCGCCGCCACGATGGCGAAGCACAGCGCCGGCAACAAGGCGTGGCTGACGATATCGAAGTGCAGCAGCCCGATCGCGCAGAGGATCAGGGTCGAAGCGATCGCACCGACGTAAGGCATGAAATTGAGCAGCGCCACCATGCAACCCCACAGCACGGGGTCCGGCATACCGAAATACCAAAGGATCGCCGCGGCGACGGCGCCGAGACAAGCGTTGATCAGCGTGACAGTCAACAGATAGTGCGAGATTTCGTGCTGGATGCCGCGCACCAGATTCAGCGCGATCCGTCGATAGGCGAAACGCGGCGAGGCGCTGGCCAGGCGGCGGCGCATGTGATCACCGTAGGTGAGAAAAAAGAACACCAGCAACACCACGGTCAGCGCTTCGGCGAGGATCTTCGGCGCCATCAGCAGCAGATCGGACACGCTGATGCTGGTGGTCGCGCCGGCCACTGGCATGGTGGTGGGCGCGACGCCAGCGCCGATCAGCGATTGCGAGGCTTGCGATGCCGCGTGGCTGGCAGCGCTCACGGGCCGGATCATCTGTTTCAACTTCGGCGCCAATTGGTGGATCGCCAGCGGCGCCTGCGCGATCCATTCCGCCGCCGGCGCGGTCAGCAGCACCGCGGCTTCCACCAATCCCGCGATCAACGCGGCCATGACGGCCAACGCGCCCAGCGCGCGGGGAATCCACAAGCGGTTGCGCAACCCGGCGACGATCGGGTTCAAGCCCATCCCAACGAAGGCCGCCAGCACCAGCGGGATGATCAACGAACGCGCGAGGATCAACACCGTGGCTACGCCCAGAAACATCATCACCAGCAGCGGCAGCCGCAGTCCGCGCAGACGCCGTGCGCGTCGGCGTTCCACCGCACGCGGTCGCTTTCTGCGTCGTGCCGTGGTCCACACCACGCCAGATGCCGGTAAAGCCGAAGCCTTGACCCATGGCGAGGCCGGAGCGAGCGCTACCGCTTCCGGCAATGAAACGGTGACGTCCACGGGCGGCGATGACGGCGGAAGCATGTCTCCTACCTACGCAATCCAGCGGTATTCAGAAACACACATCATATTTGCAGGAATCGACGCACCAACCCGAATGCAGGGCCGGTGGCGAGTCGGGCGCCGGTCCTCACCAAACCGCTGCCAACGCGCAATTGCGCCAGCAGAAAGCCGATGCCGGCGGCGCCGGTCAGCGCAGGCAACGGGTAGGCACGATAGACATCCGAGATCTCGTTGATCGACGCGCGCAGTTGTTGCCGCGCGAACAGGCAACGTACCACGGCATCTTCGCGCGCGGCCACAGCCGCGAAATATTTCATGGCTTCGATTCCGTTTCCGCCGATGCCGGCTTGTCCACGCGCGGCCCAGCGAAACCTTGCAGATCGTCGATCATTTGATGCCGCAGCGCCCGCCATTCCGCGCGCGTCTGCGGGAAGGTCGCCTGATGCACGCCGCGTTTGATCGCGAACCAGATGCCGGTCACCAGCAGCGCGTGACCAATCGCCAGCAGCAGCAGCGCAATGCCCACCGAATGCGTCGCATGCAACAGCAACCAGCCGATGAGCGCGACCAGGCACGCCCACAGCGACACCGAAAACGCGACCAGCGCGATGGTGGCGATGAAGAACAGCGGTACGCCCGCGCGCAGCACCCGCGCTTCGGCGCCCAGCAGCGCGCCGAACGCACCAAAGAACCGGCGCAGCGCGTGGACCACGCCGCTGCCGGCCGCGAACAGCGCTTCAAATTGCGCGCCGAAGCCCGGCGCGGGCGGCACGTGCGTGGCCGCTTCGCGTGCAGCCGCCCTGCGCGCGGCTTGCGCCGCGCGTTCGATCTCCTCTTCCGCGGCTAATTGCTCCGCGGCAGCCGCAAGTTTGACCACGGCTTCCTGTGCTTGCGCTTCGGCTTCGCCTGTCATCGACGATCCATCCCGCGGAAGTCGTGGCTGATGAAATCAGCGGCGCCCGACCAAACGGCCAAGCAGCCAGCCGGCCGCTAACGCGATCGCCACCGATTGCGCCGGGCGTACGCGTACGAACTCGCGCATGGTGTCGAACGCGTCGCTTGCGCGCGCGCGAGCGTCGTCGGCCATGTCACCGGCGCGCTGACGCGCCTCTTCCAATGCTACGCGGCTGCGTTCGCGCAATTCCGCGGCTTTTTCGGTGGCGCGGATCGCGGCGCTGGCGGAGGCATCGGTGGCTTTGTGCACGCTGTGTTCGACGCTGTCGGCGGCCGAGTTGAATTTCTCCTTGGCCGTTTGCACGGTTTGCGACGTGCCGTCCTTGAAGCGCTCGGCGCCGGTTTCAATGCGCGCAGCGGCGCGCGCGGTGTCACTCAAATTCTCTGGAACGACCTGATTGGCCATGACCCTTACCTCTCCTTGTTTGCGGATGAAAGTTCGCTCTCGAAATGCGCCACTTCGACTTCGGCCCGACCTCTGGCCCAGCCGTAACGCTCCTGTAACCGTCCCACCAGATAGTCGCGATGTCCTTCCGATCGACCGACATCGTCTTCGCTGAGTTCGGCCCACTTCGTCTTCAGCCGGCCGCCGAGCTGTTTCCATTTGCCCTTGATGATGTCGACGTTCATCGCGTTACCCGCCGGTTGCCATCGCGCTGGGACGCGAAATGCCAGTATCCGGCATCCGCGTGAACGAGGGGTTGCCGGCACATTAATACCCAACTCGTCAAGGACTTGCGAAGCCGCAGCCCGCAGCGGAGACGATGCTCAGCGCGCGGCCGGGTTAAGGAGCCTCTGACCCAATCTGCATGGCCGCACAGGCGGCTGGACGGGATGAGGTGCAGGGCAGCGTGCGATGGCGATGCTCATTGCATCGGCGCGCGCGCCAACGCAGCAGATCGCCAGCCCCCGCCCGCAGGGTTGCGCCGAGAGTCGCGCTCGCGTCGTTGCGAACCTCGGCCATAGTTGAACCTATGTCCAGCGGTCCGCGCCTAGCGATCATCGGCTCTCGGGCAGCAACGCGACTCATGGAGATTGGGTCAGAGGCTCCTTGAAGCTGTAGGTGCCGACATAATCCGTTTCGGCCAGCGCATGACCCTGCATCGCGCGCTGCGCGTCGGTCCAGGTGAAGCCCTGTGCCAATCCCAGACTTGGCGTATCCAACGCGAACACCTGGAACCGGTAGCGATGCACGCGCTCATCGTTCCATGGCGGACATGGACCGTCGTAGCCAAGATAGGCGCCGTCCATGTCCGGATCGTTCTCGAACCATCCGGTGTAGTCGTTGCGACCTTGTTTTGTTCCCGCGGGGCCGCGCGGATTGGACTTGCCGTGCGCGGTCACGCCGTCGCTGCAACTTCCGGCGGCGATCTCACGGCAATCGGACGGCACATCGATCATCAACCAGTGCACGAATTCCACCCGCGGCAATTCGGCGGGTACCGCGTGGCCTTGCTTGTTCACGTCGTCCGGTTTGCTGGGCACATCCAGATCGATGCACATCAACGCGAAGGAGCGCGTGCCCTCAGGTGCGTCTCTCCACCCCAGATGCGGGTTGAGGTTGCTGGCGAACACGCAGGACTCGCCGTGCTCGCCCGGTTTGCCGAACGCGAATTCGGCGGGGATCGCCGCGCCGTTGGCGAAACTACTGCTGTGCAATTTCATCGTCATCTCACTTCGGGGAATACGTGACGCGGTAAATCGCGCCATTGTCGTCGTCGGACACCAAGAGGCTGCCGTCGGGCAACACGGCGGTTGGCAGGATGTCAGTCCAGCGCCGCAAAGGCCTCGGCCAGCGATTCTTGATAATGAGCGCCGTGCCCCGGCGCAAATGCGATCGGCAGGCCTTTGCGGCCGTGGCTCGCGGCTTGCGACAACGCGCCGGGTTGCAGCGATTGCAGGCCGAGAAACGCGGTCAGCGCCGCACCTTGTTCGCCGGCCGGATCGGCCAACAACGCATCGGTGTCGATCGTGTGCGCGGTCATGGTTTCGGCGGCCAGCGATTGATGATCGCTGGCAAGTTTCAGCCAGCGCGCGCCTTCGATGGCATCCGGCATCGTCAACCCGCGTGCGCCGCCGAAAACTAGCCAGTTCAACAGTGTGTCGCGTGCCTCACGCCGCGCGATCACAATGCGCGCATTGGGCCATACGCGTCTCAAGGCGGGCAGCACGCGCGCATCGAACCAAGGCAGCCACTCGATCACGCGCGCGTCGCCGATGTCGGCGCGTTGCAGCGGACGCGCATAGCGGCGTTCGAGCCAGGCGAGATCGGCGTCGGTCAGCGGATCGAGCAATCGCGCATCGAAAGTACCGCCGAGAAAATCCGTCGCTCCCGCGAAACGGTCGCGACGCACTTTCAACGCCGGTTGATCGCCGAGCAACGCGGCAATGCGCCCGACGCCGGAGCCCGGCAGACCCAGCAACAGTATCGGCGGGGGGGTGCGCGGTTCGCGCAGTGCGGGCAAGGACGCGAGTTCATGCAACCGCTCGCGTAGCGCGGCATCGAGCTCCGGCAACGCCGGCAACGGCGGCGAGGAGGCGGCGCGGATGCGCTGCGCGGCATCGAAAGCCTCAGCAGCATCGTTCCATTGTCCAAGCGCATCCTGGGCGAGCCCCATCAGCCGCGCCCGACGCCGCGTCAGTCGCGGCTGCGCTTCCAAGGCTTGCACGTCCATCGCCTGCAAGCGTTGCAAAGTCGTCGCAGCGTCACCCCTCCCCAGCGCGGTGCGCGCGCGCAACAACGCGAGTTCCGGACGCGCCGAGGCCGCGCCACGTTCGGCTTCCTCGATCGCGGCGGCGATATCGCCAACGTTATCCAGCGCCAGCGCGAGCCCCGCGCGGACGTTTGCGTTGTCGGGCGCCAGCGCCGCGGCGTACCGCCATGCCGCCAGCGCATCGGCGTGCGCGCTGCGCTGCATGAGCAGATGCGCCAACGCGATATGCACGATCAGCGCTTGCGGATATTCTTGCGCCCGCGAGCGCAAGTCCGCGATCGCATGATCCACCCTTCCGCTGCGCGCCAGGCAATCGGCGCGCCGCACCGCCGCGGTATGCAGATCCGGCTGATGACGCAGCGCTTCCTCGTAATGCGCGATCGCGTCGTCGTAACGCTCCTGCTGGCGCGCGATGTCGCCCAATCCGAGCCGCGCGGGCGCGGATTGTTCGCCACGCGCCAGCAGCCACTCGAACGCGGCGGTCGCGGGCTGCGGTTCGTTCTTGCTCAAGTGAATGTTGCCGCGCAGCAACCGCGCCAACGCGTAATCGGGTTTCAGCGCCAGCGCGTTGTCGGCCGTTTGCGCTGCGAAATCGAGCATGCCCAGATTCAACAGCGCGTGAGCGAGGCTGCTCTGCGCCAGCGCGTCGTTGGGCTCGAGTTCCACCGCGCGCGACAAATAACGCGACGCCATTTGCGCGTCGTTGCGCGTCAGCGCAATATTGCCCAGCCCCGCCAAGGCCTGCGCATCGTTGTCGTCTGCGCGCAGCGCGATCTTGAAATACTGTTCGGCGGTGTCGATGTCGCCGCGCAGGAACGCGATCTGCCCGAGCCCGCTGTAGGCGTTGGTGAGGTTGGGATTCAATTCGCGCGCGCGCTGATAGGCACGCTCCGATTCGTCCAGGCGTTGCGCGTGCAGGTGCATTTCGCCGAGTGTGTGCTGGTAGGTCCAGTCGTCGGGATCAAGCTCGACCGCGCGCGACACCAGCGACAAGCCTTCTTCACGATCGCCGCGTTGACCGCGCACGATACCGAGCAGATGCAGCAATTCTGGATCGTCCGGACTCTCCATCAGCAATTCGCGGTAACCACGCTCGGCGTCTTCCAGCCGTCTGGCCCGGTGCAGTTCGATGATGTCGTCGAGCATCAGATAATCGCAAATTCAAATCGGAAAGAGTCGAACCAAACCGCGGCACGAGATGGTCGCGTAAGGAGAGCCTTCGGTACTTTGCGCTTCCGGTATGAGCGAAACGGCTTTAGCCTAAGCCGCAGGGCAAGATGAACGGATAGGAAAGGGTGCGAGGCATGCAAGCTGTCGGCTTGAGCGAAACGCCAATTATGCCGCAGCACAAGCTCGCTTACGACGTCAATCGCGTCAACCCCTCGACAATATAATCCTCGGCAAAGCTCGACATGCCCAGATCGCGGATGAAACCGCAATGGCCGCCATGCTGGACGATGGTCAGTTCCGCACTAGGTGGTAGCTGCATCCGCTCGAAATCCGCCACCGGGATCACCGGATCGTCGCGCGAGGTCAGGATCGACGCGGGCACCTCCAGTGACGCAAGACGGTCGCCCGCGATCGAATAGCCATCCAGATAATTGTCGAGGCTGCCAAAATCCGTGTGCCGCAACACCAACGCGCGGGTCAGTTCGCGCAGGCTGCCGTGCAGCTGTTGCGGCTCGAACAGCGGCTCACCGGGAAACGCGCGCTGCTTGCGCTTCAGCGAGAGGCGCCACTTGTGCATGAAATAGGCGTGATAGAACCAACGCGACGATTCGATCGCCGCCAGGCCCTGATGCGGACAGACCACCGGGCACACCGCCAGCACGCGGCTCAACGGAATGCCCAGCGCCCGCGCGCGCAGGGCTACACGCAATGCGAAATTGCCGCCCAGCGAATAGCCGATCAGCGCCAGCGGCCGCTGCGGAAACCTGCGCGCGATGTCACCGACCGCGGCGGTGACTTCATCGATCAGGCAGGAATGGAAAATGCCGCGGTTGAGATCGTGCGTGCCGCCATGGTCGCGGAAATTGAGCCGAAACAAATCCCAGCCTTCCGCCAGTAATCGTCCACCGGTCTGCAACACATAGGTGGAACGCGCGCTGCCTTCCCAACCGTGGAACATCACCGCCAGACCACGCGGCGCGGGCAGCACGGATTGCGGGGTGTGGAAGCCCAGTAGCCGCACGCCGTCGCCGCCGTCCAGCGTTACTTCTTTGGCGTCGCGTTCGACCGCCGCCGAGCGCCGATGCAGCAACATCCGCCGCAAACTGCTGGATGCCAACACCGACTGCACGTGCGGGTTCCGCAACAGACGCGACGGATGGAATTCGGGATCAACCCGCGCACTCATGCGGCAATACCCAATGCATCCGCGATGCGCGCGCGCGCGGTGTCGGCCATGCGGCGGCGACCTTGTGCGCTCGCTGCGACAGGCTCCAGAAAAAGTACTTCGGCATCGATGCGCCGCTCGCCCAGCAACCGCCAGAGATTGCCGACGAAACTCTCGCCGGGACGAAACGCCACATCGAACCACGGCCGTCCGCCCCGAAGATAACGCAAAGCCACCGGCTGCAACGGCGCGTTCGCGTCCAGCGCGGTTTGCAGAATCCGCGCGTGAAAAACCTTCAGCGTGCCGGCCGGCGCGGTGCCACCTTCCGGAAACGCCGCCACGCTCAAGCCCGCTTTCAGTCGATCGGTCATCCGCTCCATCACAGTGCCCATCGATTGTGTGCTGCCGCGTTGATGAAAAATCGTGCCGGCGCGCGCGGCCAGCCAGCCGACCAGCGGCCAGCGCGCGATCTCGGCCTTGGCCACGAACCCGGCGACGCGCTGGGTATGCAAGACGGAAATATCCATCCATGAACCATGGTTGGAGACGAACATCACCGGATTGGGCAACGGCGTGCCGACGCCGCGCACGCGCACCCCGAATAGGCGCAGGAAAATCTTTTGCCAGCGACGAATAAGACGATTGCCGATCGAATCGACCGCGTGGCCGGACGGCAGCAGGAAGATCGCCAGCAGCGAGCCGATAACGACCAGCACGACCAAGATCGGCACCCGCCATAGATACCGCAGCGCGCGCAATGGATCGCGCGGGGTGGCAACCGATTCGGTACGGGTATTCATCGTGCAAGGGTAGCCAATCGCGAAGGAAGATGGTGACGATTCCGCATTTCACGTACGCGCGCCTTGGCGCGGGCTTACACTAGACGGGCCAGCATTGCGGGACGATCGCCATGGACACCCAGCCGCGCCGCGTCGAGCACCAGCAGACCGATCGGGGCAACATCCCGGTCTACGCCACCGGTGTGGTCGAGCAACCATGGGCGAGCTATTCGCGCACCGATCACGAGGTATGGGCGCAATTGTTCAAGCGCCAGCGTGAAATTCTGAAAGACCGCGCCTGCAACGAGTTTCTGGAGAACCAACTGCGCTTCGGCATGAGCGCGGATGCGATCCCGAAATTCGAAGACTTGAACGCGGTGCTGGCCCGTGGCACCGGCTGGGAAATTATCGGCGTCGAAGGCTTGTTGCCGGATCAGGTGTTCTTCGATCATCTCGCCAACCGGCGCTTTCCGGTGACTTGGTGGATCAGAAAGCCCGAACAACTCGATTACATCTCCGAGCCGGACTTGTTCCACGATCTGTTCGGCCATGTGCCGCTGCTATTGAATCCGGTGTTCGCCGATTACATCCAGGCTTACGGCCGCGGCGGCGTCAAGGCACATGGCATCGGCGTCGACGCGCTGATGAATCTCACAAGGCTGTACTGGTACACGGTCGAGTTCGGCCTGATCGACACACCGGAAGGCTTGCGCATCTACGGCTCCGGCATCGTGAGTTCCAAGGGCGAGTCGGTGTACTGCCTGGAATCGGAATCACCCAATCGATTAGGGTTCGATCTCGAACGCGTGATGCGCACCCGCTACAAGATCGACACCTATCAGCAAACCTACTTCGTGATCGACAGCTTCGAGCAATTGTTCGATTCCACGCGCCCCAACTTTCTTCCGATCTACGAACGCCTGCAATCAGAAACGGCGTATCCAGCCGCCGAAGTGCTGACGAGCGATCGCGTGTTCCATCGCGGCAATGGGGAAGGGTTGGTCAAGAGTGGCGATGTATAAGCATCTCAACGGCACATACGACTTGGTTGAAGTGGAAAGCCATGACGCGGAAATTTCTGTTGGTTTTTGCAGCACTTCTCTTGGCTGGCTGTGCTGACGAAACGGGCATCGTGAAAACAGGCCAAGGAAGCTACATGTTGAGCAAACGTGGCGCTACCGGTTGGTCGCCCATCGAAGCATTGAGAGTAGACGTCCTGCAAGAAGCGGGTACGTTTTGTGCCCAACAGAATAAGACACTTCAAGTGTCCGACACTGAGCAATCGCACCCACCGTATCTTCTGGGTAATTTCCCGAGGGTAACGATTCAATTCAAATACATTTGACTACCGGGCGCTTAATTAGGATGGGTGAACGCGCGCGATATCCCGGAAATCAAAGAAGCGGAAGCCTTGCTGCGGAAAGCCGAGCTGACCTTCCCATCGTTCGAGTCTTCGCAGTTGTTCAAGGAGGCATCTGAAATACTGAACGATTTCCTTCAAGAGGAGGATCGCGGGGAGCAAGTTTCGGCATTCGTCGGCAATCTGAAACATTCGTATGCTCACTTGTTGAACACCTCCGTAATATCGATGCGAAGGAATTTGACAAGTATGTGCACTATTTGATCGTGTTACTTTTGCATATGGATGACGAGTTCAAGCGGGTGAAAATAAAGGATCCGCAGTTATACGCAGCATTCAAAGAATCCCAAATTCGGTTCCGACCGCAGCTCAATGACTTCCTCTCCACCTTGTGAATGCAGGCTGCCGGCGAACCGGGCCGAAGATACTGTTCGAGCTGTCGCAAGTTGGAACCGGGCGTGCGGTGCGGGATCTACGCTACGGCGTTTAGCCAAGGCTGGGCACGGC
>JBDTAJ010000088.1:0-10936 GCA_039924705.1 Rhodanobacteraceae bacterium | reverse complement strand
AAAGCCGCGATCAAGTTCGATTTCAGCGCGTGGCTCACGCCCGCGCATCGCTGGATCACCTTGCGTGTCACGGGGCTGGAACTGCGCGTGGTGCACGACACGACGGGCTGGCGCGTGCTGGGCCTTGGCAATCCGAATGAAACGCAGGAAGCGCCGCTGCAATCGTTGCCGGTCGATCTGGACCTGCACGTGCTCAAGGTCAGCATCGACGATGCAACGACGCAAAGTCGGTACGTGCTGTATTCGCCGCACCTGCGCGTGGTCAATGTCGGCGGCACGCTGCGGTTCGGCGGCAGCGTGTTGCGCGAAGGCGCGCCCGTGCCTTTGACGGTGATCGGCCGTTTCGACGATGAAACCCAGAATGCCGACCTATACATCGCGGGGCACGATCTCGATCTCGCCGCGATGACGCGCGCGATCGATCTGCAGGGTTACGCCGTGCAAAGCGGCCACGGCGACCTTGAATTGTGGGGAAGCTGGCGTGGCGATCACCCCGCCGCGTTCGCGGCACGTTTCGACGTGAACAAGTTCGCCATGAGTGGACAGGACGAACGCCGAGCGATGATTCCGAGACTTTCCGGCGTGATCGAATTGCGCAAACTCATCGACGGTTGGAGCGTACGCTATCGCGCGGACGGCAAGCCGCGCGACGACATCGATGACGCCGGCGGGGCGCTACTGCAGGTGCGCGGCGCGGACAATTCCCGTCGGGTTGCGTTGGCCGCGCGCGATCTCGATCTTTCACCATTTCTGTCGCTGGCGACATTGCTACCGAAAATGCCCGCGGCAGTTGGTGCATGGATCGCCGTCGCGCAGCCGCACGGCGTGATCGATTCCGCCGCCTTGCGCTGGAATGCCGATGGCCGTTATGCGGTGGTCGCGCATCTGCGCGATCTCGGCGTGGCGCCGGCGTCCGGGTCTCCCGGCGCGGATTCGCTCGACGCCACGCTGCGCGGCGACGACGAAGCCTTGGCGCTCGAGTTGCCGTCGCAGTCTGCGACGTTGCGGTTTCCGGCGGTGTTCCGTCAACCGTTCGCGTTGTCGAAATTGGGCGGCACCATCGTGGCATGGCGCGACGGCGCGCAATGGCGTCTCGCCACCGACGCGCTCGATTTCGATGCCAGGGAGTATGGCGCGCAGGTGCGCGGCGCGATGGTCCTGCAGGGCGATGGCACCAAACCGTTCCTCGATGTGTACGCGAACGTGACCCACGCTACCGTGCCGGTGGCGGAGGAGTTTTGGCCGCGCTCACTGCCGCCAGCGACCGTGCAATGGCTCGATCGCGCGCTGGTTGCCGGCAAGGTCGATACCGGCCGCGTGCTGCTGCGCGGCGATCTGGACGACTGGCCTTTCAAGGATCATCAGGGTCGTTTCGATGCGTTGGCGCACGTCAGCAATGTCGTTTTCGATTACGCCGACGGCTGGCCGCGCGCGCAGAAGCTCGACGCCAGCGTGCAGTTCATCGACACCGCGATCATCGGCGAAGCCACGCACGCGGAAGCGCTCGGCGTCAACGTGACGAACGCGGTCGCGCACATTCCTGATCTCGGCAACGCACCGCTTTTGGCGCTGGCGATGCAGGCCAACGGCCGCAGCGCATCGCTGCTGGATTTCGTGCGCAAAAGTCCGATCGGGCGCAATTCAACATCGACGCTCTCATCGCTCACCATCGGCGGTACCGGCAAACTTGCGATGACGTTGGTGTTGCCGCTTGGTCAGGCCAACCCATTCACCGTCGACGGTAATCTGCAGCTGGCCAATGCCGATGTCGTGGCGCGAGCCTGGAACCTGCAATTGCAGGGGGTCAATGGCCCGCTTCATTTCGATGCGAAGGGCTTCCGCGCCGACGCGTTGAAAACGACCTGGCACGCCACGCCCGCGACGCTGTCGATCGCCTTCGGTGGCGATGTGACGGATGCTACGCATCAACTGGAAGCCGCGCTGGCAGGGCGTTTCAACGCGCAGTCGTTGTTTCGGGATTATCCCGATCTCGCGTCGTTCGGCAAGATCGCGCAAGGCACCGCGAATTTCCGGGTCGGGTTGAATGTCGCCCAAAGCGGCAACGCCGGCAATGCGGCCAAGACGCTGTCCGTGCGATCGGATTTGCGCGGCATAGCCTTGAACCTGCCCGCACCGCTGGACAAGCCGGCATCCGCGATCTTGCCGACAACTTTGCAACTTGGTCTGCCGTTCGCCGGCGGCAGCCTCGATCTTGCGCTCGGCGATCTGTTGCGCGCGCGCGGCCGGCTTGCCGATGACGCGGCGCGCAAATCTACGGTACTGGCGGTCGCGTTCGGCAACACGCCGCCAGCGGCGCTGCCGTCCAGCGGCATGACGGTCAGCGGTCACACCACGCGATTCGATCTCGGCGGTTGGGCGCGCTTCGCGACGGGTGGCGAGGATCAAGTCTCATCCGGCAATGCGGCGGCAACGAATGCGCGCGGCGGATTGCCGTCGCTGGGGAATGCGCAGATCAGCGCCGACGACGTACGCGTCTTCGGCAAACAACTCGGCGCGTTGTCGATGCGTTACACGACCGCCGTCGACGCGCGCACGCTGACGCTGGACGGCGCGTTGCTGGCCGGCACGCTGACGCTGCCGCATGGCAATCTCACGCAGCGCGGCATCACCGCGCAACTGCAGCGGCTGTACTGGCCGGAAGACAAGACACCGAACGCGAACGTGACGCCCGCGCCCGACGCGCTCGCCGGCATCGCGCCGGGCTCGCTGCCGCCGCTGCACCTGTCGATCGGCGATCTTCGCCTGGGCGATGCCAAACTCGGCGAAGCGCATTTCGAGAGCGCGCCGAGCGCAACCGGCATGCGTGTTGCGCGAATGGATATGCAATCGAAAGACGTGCAGATCCGTTCGCACGGCGACTGGAACGGCAACGCGCAGTCCACCCTTTCGCGTTTCGCCATTGATCTGGCTTCCGAAGATCTCGGCAAGATGCTCACCGCCTTCGGATTCGCCGGATTGATTTCTGGCGGCGATAATGCGCGCGCCCATATCGAAGCATCGTGGCCGGGCGCACCGACCGCGTTCGCGCTGGCCAACCTGGATGGCAGCATGAAAGTCGGTGTTGGCAAGGGCCGGATCTCGGAGGTGCAACCCGGCGTGGGCCGTCTGTTTGGCTTGTTCTCGATCGCGCAGTTGCCGCGGCGGTTGACGCTGGATTTCGGCGATGTGTTCAAGTCAGGCTTCAGCTTCAATACCATTACCGGCGATTTACGCTTCGCGGATGGCAGCGCCTTCACCGACAATCTGGACATTAAAGGCGCGGCAGCCGAAATCCGGTTGCGCGGACGCACCGGCTTGCGCACCAAGGATTACGATCAGATCGTGACGGTGACGCCGCACACCAGCGGTACGCTGGCCGTGGTCGGTGCGGTGCTCGGCGGTCCGGTCGGCGCGGCGGCAGGCCTGGCGCTGGGACGCGGCTTGAACAGGGCCGCCGGCGCGCGTTATCACATTGGCGGCAGTTGGGAGAAACCGGTAATCACAACGTTGTCGAAAACGGTGCCGCGAGCAGCGCCGGTGCAATCGGCGCCTGCGTCCGCATCGTCCGCATCAGCAGGAAGTCAAACGCAATGAACGCCATCGCCAATCGCTGCGCCGCTTTCCGCTGCCTGCACGAGAGCGGCTGCTTCGTGGTCCCCAACCCGTGGGATATCGGCAGCGCAAAGCTGCTGGAGCAATTGGGTTTCAAGGCGCTGGCGACCACCAGCTCCGGTTTCGCGTGGTCGCAGGGCAAGCGCGACAATCATGTGCCGATCGGCGACGTGCTGGCGCATCTGTGTGCGATCGCGGGCAGCGTTTCCGTTCCGGTGAATGCAGATTTCGAGGGCGGTTTCGCGATCGCGCCGGAAGGCGTCGCGGCGAATGTCGCGCGCGCGGCGAGAACCGGCGTCGCCGGACTGTCGATCGAGGATTCGACCGGCGACGAGGCGCAACCGCTGTTCGATTTTTCATTGGCGGTGGAACGCATCCGCGCCGCGCGTCATGCGATCGATGCCAGCGGCAACGGCATATTGCTGACCGCGCGTTGCGAGAGTTTTCTGGTCGGAAGGCCGGAGCTGGCGGAAACGATCCGTCGCCTGACTGCGTATGCGGAAGCCGGCGCCGATTGCCTCTACGCGCCGGGCTTGCGCAAACTGGAAGACATTGCAAACGTGGTGACAGCCGTTGCGCCTAAAGCGGTGAATGTGCTGGTCGGCAGCGACTTCACAAACGTTCCGCAGCTAGCCGATCTAGGCGTGCGCCGGATCAGCGTCGGCGGCGCGCTGGCGCGCGCGGCGTGGCGCGGGTTTTTAGATGCCGCCCAGGAGATCGCGGTGCAGGGCACGTTCGCCGGGCTCGCGCGAGTGATTCCCCACAGCGAGATCGATGGGCGATTCCGCTGACGACGCTTGCGATCCCGCTCCGGCGCCCTTACGTTGACGGTTCCGGTTGCGTCGCCGCCATCGTCTGAAAACCTAATAATGGATTCCTCGCTCGCCCTCGCCGAAAGTCGGCTGCTCGCGCCCGGCGGGCTTGCCGCCAACGATCTGGAGCGAGTGTTCGCGCGGATCATGGGGCCGTCGATCGACGCGGCGGATCTGTACTTCCAGCATTCTCGCAGCGAATCGTGGGTGCTGGAGGATGGCATCGTTCGCGACGGCAGCCACAGCATTGAGCAGGGCGTGGGCGTGCGCGCGATCAGCGGCGAGAAAACCGGCTTCGCCTATTCCGACGACATCGCGTTGCCGCAGTTGCTGGAAGCCGCCGGCGCGGCGCGCGCAATCGCGCGCGAAGGCAACGGCTCCGGCGCTCCCCTCGCGATATGCAACGCGCGCCCATTGTACCCGGCGGACGACCCGATCGAGGGGCTCGACAACGCCGACAAGCTCTCATTGCTGCGCGAACTCGATGCGCTGTGCCGTAGCCTCGATCCGCGTATCCGCCAGGTGATTGTCAGCCTATCGGCTTCGCATGAAACGATTCTGATCGCCGCGGCCGACGGCACGCTGGCCACCGATGTGCGCCCGTTGACACGCGTGGGCGTGCAGGTGATCGCCGAGAGCAACGGTCGTCGCGAGTTGGGTAACGGTGGCGGCGGTGGTCGTTGCGCGTACCGCGAACTGATCGACTCCGGCCGCGCGCGCGAGTGGGCGCGCGAGGCGGTGCGCCAGGCGATCGTCAATCTCGACGCGGTCGCTGCGCCCGCCGGCACGATGGACGTGGTGCTCGGCCCGGGATGGCCCGGCGTGCTGTTGCACGAGGCGATCGGGCACGGTCTGGAAGGTGACTTCAACCGCAAGGGCACGTCCGCTTTCGCGCACCGGATGGGCGAACGTGTCGCGGCGGATGGCGTCACCATCGTCGACGACGGCACGCTGGCCGGCCGACGCGGTTCGTTGTCGATCGACGACGAGGGTACGCCCACGCGCTGCACCACGTTGATCGAAAATGGACGTTTAAGCGGCTATATGCAGGACAAGCACAACGCGCGGCTGATGGACATGGCACCCACCGGTAACGGACGCCGCGAATCCTTCGCGCACCTGCCGATGCCGCGCATGACCAATACCTACATGCTGCCGGGGACGCGCGATCCGGCCGAGATCATCGCTTCGGTCAAACGCGGCCTGTACGCGGTCAACTTCGGCGGTGGCCAGGTCGACATTACCTCCGGCAAATTCGTGTTTTCGGCCAGTGAAGCGTATTTGATCGAGGACGGGAAGATCACGCGGCCGGTGAAAGGCGCGACCCTGGTCGGGTCCGGGCCAGACGTTCTGACCCGCGTGTCAATGATCGGCAGCGACTTGAAACTCGACGAGGGCGTTGGCGTGTGCGGCAAGGACGGCCAGAGCGTACCGGTGGGCGTCGGTCAGCCGACGCTTCGCATCGATGGCATGACGGTGGGCGGCACCGCTCAGAGCGGCTGAATACTGTTGCGCTCGGCATCGCCGATTCCCCGCCCGTTACACATCCTAACTTGCGTGTTCCATTCCTCGTTTTCGGCTGTTCGTCGCCCAAAGGCATACGACCCGCCTGCCCTGAGAGTATGCTGTCGTCGCGGCGCGTGCGGGGAGCGGAGTGTGCGGGGTCGCGTATCGAGCCAGCGGCCATTGATCGCCCGGACTCGGAGGCGTTATGACGAGGCACCGGATTCTGTCCGAGTTGGCGCAACGCCACGTGTTTCGCGTCGGCGCGGCCTATCTCGTGACCTCGTGGCTGGTTCTGCAACTGGCCTCGATCGTGTTCCCGATTTTCGCAGCGCCCTCCTGGGTGATGAAGGTGCTGCTGGCGCTGCTGCTGCTGGGTTTCATGGTGACGACGGGCGTGGCGTGGGGATTCGACGTCACGCCGGTGCAAGCGGGCCACGCATCGTCGAAATCCGGCAAGCTCGACAAAGCCGGCCATGCCGCGAATATGCATTCCGAGGGTGCGCATCCGTGGCGGCGGCGATCCGACCGCTACGGCGGACTGTCGCTGGCGACGATCGTGTTGCTGGTCGCGAGCATCGGTGTGCTGGCGGTTTCGTTATACCGCACCCAGATCGCCGGCCAAGGCGCGCAGGCACTCCATGCAATCGCAACGAATCGGGCATTGCCGGCGGATCGCAAATCGATCGCCGTGCTGCCATTCGAGAACCTGAGTCCCGACAAGGATAACGTCTATTTTGCCGGCGGCATGCAACAGGAAATCCTGACCCGTCTCGCCGCCATCCGCGCGCTCAAGGTTATCTCGCGCAATTCCACGGAAGGGTACGCCAGTCGTCCCGACGATCTGAAGACGGTCGCGTTGCAACTGGGCGTCGCCACCGTGCTGGAAGGCAGCGTGCAGAAGGCCGAGGACAAGGTGCACATCAACGTGCAACTGGTCGACGCGTTGACCAACGCGCATCTGTGGGCCGACAGTTACGACGGCGACATCAAGGACATGTTCGGCGTGGAGCGCGACGTGGCGAGCAAGGTCGCCGATGCGCTGCAGGCGCAACTGCTGCCGGCGGAAGTCGCGCGCCTCGCCAGTGTGCCGACCCGCGATCCGCAAGCATACGATTTATATCTGCGCGCCGGACAACACGCCTATAGCGCTTGGCAGCAGGACGCGCTGTTGCCCAAGGAACTGCCGCAGGCGATCACGCTTTATGAGCAAGCGTTGCAACGCGATCCGGATTTCGCGCTGGCCGCGGCCGCATTGGGGAGCGCACAAATGCGCATGTATTTCGGTGCGCCCGACCACACCGAGACGCGGTTGGCCTCCGCGAAGCAGGCGATCGACCGCGCGCTCGCGCTGCAGCCGGGACTTGGCGAGGCGCATTTCGCGATGGGGCTGTACGACTACTGGGGTCATCACGACTACGCCGCGGCATTACAACAGTTCGAATTGGCCAGGCGCGTATTGCCCAATGACGTGGACGTGGAAAGCATGTTCGCCTTTATTGCGCGACGGCGCGGTCAATGGAACGCCGCGCTGGAAGGGTTGCAGCAGGCGACGCTGCACGATCCGCGCCGACCCGATTTCTTCGTGCAGCTCGCGCTCACCTATCAGATGCTGCGGCGCTACGCGGATGCCGATGCGGCTTATGCGCGCGCCGGGATAGGCGCGCGCAGTCCGGCCAGCGTACGCCTGGATCGGGGCGGAAACAGCATGCTCTGGAAAGGCGATTTGGCGCCATTGCGTACAGCGCTGTCGGAACTCGCGCCGGGCAGCGACGAATACACGGCCAATGTGACGAGCTTCTCCCTCTTGTATTGGTTGTCGCGCGATTACGCCGCCGCCGCGCGCATGGCGAGTGCCGACAAGGACGCAATGTGGCCAGACCAGAGCAATGTCACCCTGCCGCGTGATCTGTATGTCGCGTGGTCGCTGCACGCGGCGGGCGACAGCGTCAAGGCCGAAGCATTGTTCGCGGTTGTCTCGGCACGCATGCGTGATGCCCTGGCAAAAGATCCCGATGATCCGGATACGCAGATCGCGCTGGGTCTGGCCGAAGCCGGCCTCGGCCACAAGCAGGAAGCCCTGCGCGCGGGAACAAGGGCAACGCAGTTGGTGCCGTTGAAGCTCGACGCCATAAGCGGCGCGGGGTATCTCGTGCGGCTCGCGCAGATCGAGGCGCAGGTCGGCGAAACCGATCAGGCGATCGCCTTGCTGCGGAAACTGCTCGCCATGCCGTCCGGCAATATCCTGTCGGCGGCGGTTCTCAGGCTCGATCCGGTATGGGATCCATTGCGCAAGGATGCGCGATTCAAGGCGTTGTTGAAATGAGTTCGTGGAGCAAACGGAACAACTCGCGATAGGCATGCAACGGCTTGTTCGCGTCGCGCTCGTTGCGCGCCTGCCGGATCAGCGAACGCAGCCGTTGACGATCGATATCCGGATGCGCGGCGATGAAGGCCGCCAGTGCCTCGTCGCCGCCGGCCAGCAGGCTTTCACGCAGCGCCTCGATGTGATGCAACGCCGACGCCTGGCGCGCGCCGCGTTCGCGGTCGTTCGACAGTTCTGCGCGCGCGGCATCGAAAGTCGCCTCGTCGTGGCGGCGCATCAGTTTGGCCAGATGCGCGAGCTGACGCTTGCGCGCGATATGCGAAGGAATGCGCCGCACGTTGGCGATTTCCTCGCGCACCTCATCGGGCAGCTCGATCTTCGCCACCCGCGATGGCGGCGACGACACCAGCGCCTCGGCCAGCTCGAGCACTGCGAGCGCCTCGCGTCGGCGCGCGCTGCGGCTGGGCGGCTCGTCCGCAATGTCGTGGCTGTCGGCGTTGCGCATGGCGGCCGTTATAGTAACGGGTTCATCGCAGAGAGCAGACCTTGAACGCCATCGTTCCGCAAAACAACACCAGCATCGCCGAACTCGACCGCCTCGCCGAACTCGCGCAAGAGGTGATCCAACGCGCGCGCGCGGCCGGCGCGTCGCAGGCGGAAGTATCCGCCAGCGTCGAAACCGGGTTGTCGGTCAACGTGCGCTTGGGCGAAGTCGAAACCGTCGAGCACACCCGCGACCGCGGTTTCGGATTGACGGTGTATTTCGGCCAGCGCAAGGGCAGCGCGTCCACCGCCGATCTCAAAACCGAATCGATCGAGGCAACGTTGACGCAGGCATGCGCGATCGCGCGCTACACGGAGGCCGATCCTTGCGCGGGGCTGGCCGATCCCGCACGCATGGCAAACGGGCAACTTCCCGATCTCGATCTTTGGCATCCGTGGCCGCTGGAGGTTGCGCAGGCGATCGAGGTCGGCAAGCGCATCGAAGACGCCGGCCGCGCACATCCATCGATCAGCAATTCCGAAGGCGCAAGCGTACAGAGTGGCGCGGCCTTGGGTGTGTACGCCAATTCGCACGGCTTCATCGGACGCGAATGCGGCACCTCGCATTCGCTGTCATGTTCGCTGATCGCAGGTGAGGGCGATGCGATGCAGCGCGATTATTGGTACGACAGCGTGCGTGCCGCCTCGGATTTTCCCGACGCCGCCAGCATCGGTGCGACCGCCGCGCAGCGAGCCGCCGCGCGATTGGGCGCGCGGAAACTCACCACCCGCGAATGCCCGGTGCTGTTCGCACCGGAAGTCGCGGCCTCGTTGATCGGACATCTGGTGTCGGCGGTCAGCGGCGGTTCGCTGTACCGGCGCGCGAGCTTCCTGCTCGACCATGCGGGCAAGCAAGTATTGCCGGAATTCGTCGGAATCGTCGAGTGCCCGTTGCTGTCGCGCGGGCACGCCTCCACCGCGTTCGATGCCGAGGGGGTGGCCACGCGCGAATCGGTATTGATCGAACGCGGCGTGCTGCAACGCTACGTGCTCGGCAGCTATTCGGCGCGCAAGCTCGGTCTGCAATCCACCGGCAATGCCGGCGGCGTGCACAATCTGGTGGTGTCGCCGGGCAGCGTCGATGGCGACGCACCGCCGTTCGACGAGTTGCTGGCGCGCATGGGCACGGGACTCATGGTCACCGAACTGATCGGCCACGGCGTGTCGACCGTCACCGGCGATTACTCGCGTGGCGCGGCGGGTTTTTGGATCGAAAACGGCGCGATCGCGTATCCGGTGGAGGAGATCACCATCGCCGGCAATCTGCGCGAGATGCTGATGGATATTGTGGCGATCGGCACGGATGTCGATCGACGTTCGTCGTTCCTGACCGGTTCGATCCTGGTCGGGAAGATGACGGTGGCCGGAGAGTAAGAGCCTACCCTGCCGGCGATGGGTCGTTGCAAGATATGAATCGCGTGCAGGGCGCGGTCCTGCCTTGTGTCAACCCCATTAAGCGCCGCGCGTTCAAGCTGATGCAGGTAGTTAAACGCGAGATTTGCATATGAACGCAACAGGCAACGCCGCCACCGCGGCGGTCAATCGTTTTGGTCTGGGCGCGCGGCCGGGTGATCTGGCCAGCGTGCACGATCCGAGAGGCTGGCTGAACGCACAGATCGCGAGCGGACCCGACGGCGGCCAATCGTTCGCGGGCTTGCCGAGCAGCCTCGACTATCTCACCCGCGAGTCGCAATACAAGTTGGAGAACCGCCAGTTCAAGCAACAACGGCGCGCCTTGCTGGGCGGTGCCACAGCGAACACGAACGGCAATACGCGGCAGACAAGCGCGGATGACGCGCAAACAAAAAATGCCAAACCCGCGGAAGTGCGCGAGATCAAGCGCGAATTCCGCGACGACGTGATGGCCGAAGCCGCGGCGCGTTACCGGCTTGCCGCCACCACCAACACGCCGTTCGTCGAGCGGTTGGTGCATTTCTGGTCGAACCATTTCGCGGTGTCGCTGGACAAGGGGCCGGCGCGCTTGTACGCCGCGCCGATGGAGCGCGAGGCGATCCGGCCGCACGTCACCGGCCGTTTCGCCGACATGCTGCTGGCGGTGGAGACGCATCCGGCGATGTTGCGTTATCTCGACAACGTGCAATCGATCGGTCCCGATTCGCTGGTTGGCGAACGCGTCAGC
>JBDTAJ010000087.1:0-4939 GCA_039924705.1 Rhodanobacteraceae bacterium | reverse complement strand
TGCCGGCGGAGACTGAGCGCCGCGTCTTTTTCCCATCAGGAAAAGGCTCGGTCACATCCGGATCGGCCCCTGCACGTGACACTTGTCGCGCGCGATCCGCGCGTTTTGCACGGCCGCGGCGTTGCCCTTCAACTGCTCGATCTCGAGCACCGTCTGCCAATTGCGCATGCACAGGCCGCCGAGTTTCGGGCCGAGGGAATACGAGTGGCGCGCGTCGTTCTCGGCGGTGGGGTAATCGTTGGCACGCACCGCAAGTTCCGCCCGGTATTGCAGGATATCCGGCGCGTTGGGCGCGAGCTGTAACGCCGCGTCGGTCTTGGCGATCGCGGCATCGACATTGCCAGCACGTTCGGCGTTGTGCGCATCGTTCAACATCCCGTCGACCGCCGGATTGCGCAACGGCGCGACTTCAACCACTGAACTATCGCGCGTGCCGGCGGCGCGGATCGACGCGACGATGTCGTGATCGGGCGCGCGCATGGTCTGCGCGGTCGGCGCCGGCGGTTGCGAACATGCCGCGAGCAGCGCGAATATCGCCACCGCGCAGAAAATCCGGAAGGAATGTCGCGAAACGCTGGAATCCATCATTGCATCAACGCTTCCGTTGTCCGTCGTCGGGCGGCGGCGGCTGAGGTGGTGGTGGCGCCAGAGGCGGCAACGCGGCGTCGTTGTCGTTGTCGCTACCGACACCGGCGCCGAAGAAATCGTGCACCTGTTGCATGAAGCAGCCACCCGACGATGCCGGCGCGTAGCCGTCGACGAAAGGATACTGGCGTGCGCCGTTGCAATCGGCTTGCGTGCCTTCGCCGGTGCTGGGATCGATCCACGCGAACTCGATGCCCGCGCCGGGTGAGGCCGGAAGCGGTTGCGTCGGCAATTTCTGGAACAACGCCTGCCACACGCGCAACGCGCCGGTCGCGCCCCACAAGCCCGTCGGTTTGTTGTCGTCGCGGCCGACCCACACCACCGCGAGATGCTGGCCGGTGAACCCTGCGAACCAGGAATCGCGCTGACTGTCGGAGGTGCCGGTCTTGCCCGCCGCATGCAGCCATGACAGCGAGGAATCGCCGAGCGCGGCGGCGGTGCCGTACTGCGTGACCTGTTGCATCGCCCAGCGCGTCAGGCGCTCCGCCGGCTGGTATTCGCCCTGGCCTTGCTGCACGCCGTAGCGTTTGATCGCCTCGCCCTTGTCGTTGGTCACCCCGCGCAGCGTCGACAGCGGCAATGCGTGGCCATCGGCGGCGAAATATTGGTACAACTGTGCAACCTGGAACGGCGAAAGATCCACCGCGCCCAGCAGCAGCGAGGGATTGGCCTGCACGTTGTCAAGTCCGAACGAACGCAGGAACTTCGCCACCCGGTCGACGCCGAGCTGCATCCCGAGATGCACACTCGCGAGGTTGTACGAATGCGCAAGCGCCTCGACCATCGGCACGCGGCCATGCGCGATGTGGTCATCGTTACTGGGCGACCACACCGTTCCGTTGGGCTGGCGCAGCGAGATCGGCGAATCGTCAAGCATCGATGACAGATTCCAGCGCTGCGGTTGCGCCAACGCCATCAGGTAATAGAACGGTTTGATTGCCGAACCGATCGGACGGCGCGCGTCCCAGGCGCGATTGAAGCCGTGCAGATCGGATTGCCGGCCGCCGACCATCGCCAACACGCTGCCGTCGTCGGCATCGGTCACCATCACCGCGCCTTCCGCGGCTCGGCCGCGCTTGCCGAGCGAGGTCAACGTTGAATCCAGCGCGCGCTCGGCGTAAATCTGCGCGGCCGGATCGAGCGTGGTGAACACCGACAGCCCGCCGCCGCGCAATTGCTCGTCGCTGAAATCTTGGGTGAGCTGCGCGCGCACCGCCTCCATGAAAGCCGGGAAGCGATCGGCCACCAGTTGCGGCACGGTGGAGACGCCCAAGGGCGCGGCTTTCGCAGCCTGCCATTGCGGATCGTCGAGCAGCCCGGTCTGATGGAACATGTCCAGCGCGATATTGCGCCGCGCCAGCGCGCGATCCGGATAGCGGCGCGGATCATACAGACTCGGCCCCTGGATCATGCCGACCAGCAGCGCGTCTTCCTGCGGGCGCAAGGTTTGCACCGGCCGGCCGAAATAGAATTGGCTGGCCGCGGCGAAACCGTGCACCGCCTGATTGCCCTGCTGGCCGAGGAACACCTCGTTGCAATAGGCATCCAGAATCTGCCCCTTGCTGTAGTGCGTCTCGATCAGCATCGACAGCAGCGCTTCGTTGAACTTGCGGACGAAGCTGCGATTGCGGTCGAGAAAAAGGTTGCGCACCAGTTGCTGGGTCAGCGTGGACGCGCCCTGCACCACATGGCCCGCGCGCAGGTTGGCGAACGCGGCGCGCAGGATTGCGGTGAAATCGATGCCGTGATGATGCGCGAAATCGCGATCCTCGACCGCCTGCAGGCCCGACACCAGCAGCGGCGGCAGTTCGTCGAGCCGCACCACTTGGCGTTCTTCTTGTTCGGCGCCGTACAGCGTGGCGATGCGCGCGGGATCGAGATGCGTTCCATGCAACGTCTGTCCGGACGTCAGATCCTTGACGCTTGCGATCTGCCCGTGCGACAGCGCGACCTGCACGCGGCGCGGCAACTCACCGCCATCGGGACCGGCGTAACCGCGCGAGGCGACGATGAAGCGATCGCCGTCGCGGCAGAAACTGCCCGGCACATGCGCAGCCATGTCCGGCGTGTAGCCCGCGGCGGTCAATTCGAGTTCCAGCGCGTCGGCGCTCATCGCGGTGCCCGGCGCGAGCAATTGCGGCCGCGCGAACACGCGGGTCGGTTGCGAGAACGCGATTTCGCCCACGCGTGCCTGCACGCGCGCATCCAGCGTCAGCATGTAGGGGATCAGGAACCCGATCGCGAACCCGGCGCCGATCAGCACCGGCCAGCGCGCGATCGGCCATGTGCGTGCCATACGTTCGCGCAAACGCTCGTAAAAAGACAACTCGTTCATCCGCAGAAAGATACCGAAAGTCGCGCAGTGTAAGGCATCCGGGCAGCCGGGACAGAACGCGGGCCGATACAGGATTAAGACAACGCGCGGGGACGAAACGTTCGCGAAAATCCCTTCGCGGCGGCGCGGAGCATCAGCCGCTGCCCAGCAGGTCGTAGGCCACCGCGCGCAAGCCCGTCGAATAGCGCGCGTAGCGGCCCGCCAGCGCTTCAAGCAGCACCGGCCACAAGCGGCGCGGCCGCGCAACCGGTAAGCCGAGGCGGTATCCGAGATGCGCGAGTTTGCCGCGCACCGCATCGATGTGTGCTGGGGAAACGCACGGACCGAGTTGCGGCAATCGCTGGAGCAAAGTGTTGCCGCGGCGCACCAGCCATTCGAGGTAGGCGATGCGCGGCTCGCCCGCACGCGCCCATTTGCCCGCGAGATTGCGGCGCTGCGCGCCGATCTGGTTGGCGCCGTGCTGGCGGTAATCCATCAGCGGCGTTTCCAGGCAATCGACTTCCCCGGTCGCCGCGGCGACGATCGCCAGCCATTCGTCGTGCACCCACTCGTCGGGGAACGGCATCGCATCGGCGAGCAACGAGCGGCGCATCGCCAGTGCCGCGCCGGTTGCGAGATTGCGGCGCAACAGCACGTCGAAAGCACGTCCGCAATGGATACCACCGATTTCCTTGCGGGTGGCTTCCAGCGCGCGGAACAAGGTGCAGCGCAAATCCTTGCCGTCGGCACCGATCAAACGCGCGTCGGCGTGCAGCAGGCTCAAACGCGGACGCTGCTCGAAGGCTGCGAGCATGGTCGCAAGCTTGTCGGGATGCCAAACGTCGTCCTGGTCGCAGAGGAACAACACCTCGCCGGAAGTTCCGGCCAATGCCCGCTCGAAATTTTTCGCGTAACCGACATTCACCGGATTGCGGGCGAGCGAAACGTCGATCCCGCGTGCCACCCCGGCGTCGCGCAGCGAGATCAGCAATTCCCAGGTGCCGTCGCGCGACGCATCATCGCGCACCACGATGTGTTCGGGCAAACGCGTTTGCGCAAGCAAACTTTGCCAAAGCTGCGGCAGAAAACTCACGCCGTTGTAAGTGCACAGCACGACGGAAGCCGACATCTGCGAATCCGGAAAGATGAAAACGCGCGAAGTTTAAACGTTCGCGGACTCGGCCACAGCGCGTCGAGATCGCGTTGTCATATCCCGAAGCAACGCGCGTCCGGTTCAAACCCGCGCGGATGCACTCCGAGCAGGCGTTCCAGATCGGAATTGTCGGCGATCAAATCATCGCGCAACCGCGACAATGGTCCTCGCAACGATGGCGACATCCGCGCCGCGGCGGTCGTGACGAACGCTGGTACCGGCAGCGGCAGCGTCCACGCCGGCAGGCTTGAGCGCACCCGCGCGAACATCGCCGCAGCGGTCAGGCGTTCGCCGCCGCCGACTTGCACGACGCGATCGACGGCTAGCGGAGTTTCTAGCGCCGACAACGCCGCTCGCGCCAAATCCTGCGCGTGCACCGGCTGGCGCTGCCCGGTTCCCGCCACCAGCGGGAACACGCGCCAACGCATCGCGCGGTGGGCGATCGGCGTCAGACTTTGATCCATGCCCGCGCCATAAATCAAGGTCGGGCGCAGGATCGTCCAGCCGATACCGCGTCGGCCGCAAACGTCCGCCACGGCGGCTTCCGCGTCGCGCAGGCATTGCGCAAGCGCGCGCTCGACGGCGACCGGCGAGGCGCGTTTGCTGGACGCGCTCATCGAACTTGTGGCAACCACGCGCCGCAACGCTGGAACATCCGCGCGGCACAGCCACGATGCCAGCGCATCCAGCGGACCAAAACTGATCAACGATTGCGCGTCATCGACGCCCGCAGGACAGGCATCGGGCAGATGACCACGCAACCACGCGACCGCGCCATTGTTTTCGCGTGGCGAGCGCGACACCGCGAGCGTGCACGCACCGCGTTC
>JBDTAJ010000086.1:0-6906 GCA_039924705.1 Rhodanobacteraceae bacterium | reverse complement strand
GAGCCCCCAATGCGCTCACGATGCAAATTGGCAGCGCTGTGGAGCAGGTATCGATCTATCTAAAGACCAAACTTCCCAGACCATCCCTTAAGTGATTGCCATAAACGACTTAGGTACGGGATCCCTGCAACGCCCACTTCTGGTCGGACGCAGTAAATCCAGACCTAACTAGGGTCGGTCATTGAAAGCGTGGCGCAGCTTCAGAGTTGCATCCTTACAATGTTTTCTAACGCATGACGATGAAATGAAAAGGCCCGCACAAAGCGCGCCTTTCTTTGGAAGCACGTAGCAACGCCTCACTACTTTTTCTGCGGCTCCAGCCCGCGATCCTTCTTCATCGCGTCGGTGTTGGGATCGCGGCCGCGCCAATCCTTGTAGAGCTTGGCCAGATCCTCGGTGTTGCCGCGCGAGAGCACCATGTCGCGGAAACGATCCCCATTCGCTCGTGTCAGGCCGCCGTGTTCGTCGAACCACGCGAACGCGTCGTCGGCCAGCATCATCGTCCAGTCGTAGGCGTAGTAGCCGGCGGCGTAACCATTGCCCCAGATGTGCGCGAAGTAGCTGGAGCGATAGCGTGGCGGCACGTAGCTGAAGTCAACGTGATTGTCCTTGAGCGACTTGGTCTCGAACGCATCGACGTCTGCGACTTTCGGCGCGTTGGCCGGCAGCGTGTGCCAGGACATGTCGAGTAACGCCGCGGCCATCGCCTCGGTCATGTCGTAGCCCTTGTTGAAGAGTTGCGAGTTCTTGAGCTTATCGACCAGCGCCTGCGGCATCGGCTGGCCGGTCTTGTAGTCCTTGGCGTAGTTGGCGAGCACCTTCGGATTCAGCGCCCAGTGTTCGTTGAACTGCGACGGGAACTCCACGAAGTCGCGCGCGGTGGCGGTGCCCGACAGACTCGGATACTGCTCGTTGGCGAAGAAGCCGTGCAGGGCGTGACCGAACTCGTGGAACATCGTAATGACATCATCGAACGACAGAAGCGCGGGCTGGCCGGGCGCGGGCTTGGTGAAGTTGGCGACGTTGTAGATCACCGGATGTGTGCCGAGCAATTTCGATTGCCCGACCAGATTGTCCATCCACGCGCCGCCGGACTTGTTGTCGCGCTTGAAGTAATCGCAATAGAAGAGGCCCAAGGGCTTCCCGTCCTTGTCGATCACATCGAACACGCGCACGTCCGGCTGCCACACCGGGATGTCCTTGCGCTCCTTGAAGGTCAGCCCGTAAAGTTGGTTGGCGGCGTAGAACACGCCGTTCTGCAGCACGTCGTTCAACTCGAAGTACGGCTTGATCTGATCCTCGTTGAGATCGTATTTGGCCTTGCGCACCTGCTCGGCGTAGAGATTCCAATCCCAAGGTTGCAATTTGAAGGTCGGCTGCTTCAACTTGGCCTGATCGGCATCGATCACTTTCTGGATGTCGCCGGCCTCGCCTTGCGCACGCGCAACCGCGGCGGGCACCAGTTGATCCATGAAGTTCATCACCGTGGCTGGCGTCTTGGCCATCTGATCTTCGAGCTTCCACGCCGCGTAATTGTCGAAGCCAAGTAATTTGGCTTTCTGCGCGCGGATCCAGGCGAGCTGCGTGATGGTGTCGCGGGTGTCGTCGGCATCGCCCTTTTCGGCGCGCGCCCACGACGCATTGAACAATTGCTGGCGGGTGTCGCGGTCGGTCAGCGATGCCAATGCCGGCTGCTGGGTGGTGTTCTGCAGCGTGATGACCCATTTGCCATCGAGCTTGCGATCTTTCGCCGATTGCGCGGCGGCGGCCAGGTCGCTGTCGGAAAGGCCCGCCAGCTTGGTCTTGTCGTCCACGACCGGCGCGCCCGCCTTGGTGGCGGCCAGCAGTTTGTTCTGAAATTGCGTGGTGAGTGTGGATTCCTGCTCATTGAACTGCTTGAGCGTGGCCTTGTCGGCGTCCGAAAGTTTCGCGCCGTTGTGCACGAACTCCTTGTAGTCGTATTCGATCAGCCGCTGCGATTCGGGATCGAGCTTCAATTTGTCGCGCTGGTCGTAAACCGCCTGCACGCGCGTGAAGAGTTTCGGGTTGAGATAGATCGCGTCCTGATGCGCGGCGAGCTTCGGCGCTTCGATCTCCTGCACTTTTTGCAGAGCGCCGTCGGTGTTGGCTCCGGTGACGAGATTGAACGTCATCATGGTGCGGTTGAGCATCTGGCCAGTTTTCTCCATCGCGACCAAGGTATTGTCGAAGGTGGGCGCGTCCGGGTTGTTGGCGATCTTGTCGATCTCCGCCATCTGCTGGCGCATGCCTTCATCGAGCGCCGGTTGGTAATCGGCGTCCTTGATCTTGCCGAAGTCCGGCGCCTGCATCGGCAGCGTGCTGGCGTTGTAGAACGGATTGCTGTGGATATCGGCGGGTGCGACGGCGCTGGATGCCCTAGCCGGGACAGCGGCGGTTGACGCCGTCGCGGCGCTGGCGGCGCTGGTGACTTTGACGGTTTCGCCGGCGGGTGGAGCGGACGATTGCGTGCAGGCGCTCAAGCCGACCGTGCCGGCGAGCAGGGTGCAGCAGGCGAGCGTGAGCGGCTTGGTGCGAAAGCGTGACATGGTGGTTTCCTTGCGCGTGGAAGTGAGAGCGGGATTACGCAGCGCGAACGTCGCGCAATTTCCAATGATGACCGATCAACAGATTCAAGCGATGTCGCAAAACTGCGTGCGGCAATGACGTGGCTACCTCGACATCGGCGTGCAGGTCGTCCTGGTGGGCGCTGACCGCGGCATCGGGATCGACCGGCGCCAGCGAGTCATCGACCACGTCGGGATCGGGCTGCTTGGCGCGCCAGCGCTGGAACAATACGTTCTGGCGCAGCGCTTGCTGCAACGCATCGGCGAATCCCTGCGGACTGGCGCCGCCGAACGACAGATCGGGATCGGGCCCGCGCGCGCTGGCGAGATTGTCGATCGTCAAGTAATACCGTTGGCGGTTGCTCATGCGGTCTTCGTTGGAAAGGGGACGCGGCGGTCGTTGGCGAGAGTCAAACGACGATGATGCCGTGATTGCGCTCAAGGTTCCATCCCGTGCCGCAAGTCATGGTGCGGGGCGGGACTGGCTCTCGCGCAACTGTTGGCCGAGTGCATCGGCATCCAGCCAGGTCAACGGACGCCGCCGCCGCAGGCGCGCCGCCAACCGCGCGCGCCGATGTTTCGCCACGAACCGTAGCCAACGCGGATCGACCGGTTGCGTCGCGATAAGGTGCAGCATCCGGTCGTCGCTGGCGAAATGCCGGCCCAGCCGCTGCGCCACGCCGCGCAGGCTGGCCAGCGTGTAGAAGCTGACGTGGTGGCCGCAGTCCGGCGCGTAGTAATGCCACTGACCCGGCCGGTTGTGTTCGGCCGGCATCAGTTCGGTACTGAAGATCATGATCGGCGCACGTGCGGCGAGTTCCTCGAACACCGGCATCGGCTCGGGCAGGTGTTCGATCACTTCGAAACAGGTGACGAGATCGAACGATTGATCGGATTCCGCCCCGAAGCCGCGGGCGAACAGATTTTCGCTGTATGGATCCTGCCACCGGAAGTCGTGGCCACGGTCGCGCATCATGCGCGCGAACAAGCCAGTCCCACCGCCGTAATCGAGCGTGCGGCGTACTTCGCGGAAACGCCAGCCGATCAGTGCGCTGACCGCATCCGCCAGCCACGTGTTGCGCATCACGATGCCGGTGTCGAGCGCAGTGATGGCGTGCTCGGCATAGGCCTCGGCCAGCCAATGCGGGTTCTCGACCGCGACGTAACCGCACGCGCTGCAACGCAGATAACGAGCCGTATAGCGACCCAATACGATGGCTTCGCCGAACGGTTCGGTATCGCCGCCGCAGAGTTTGCAGTTCATGCGGATATCCCGGTGAGCGCGGTGATGGCCGGATGCAATGCCGCGGCGGAACGCGCCGGATCGGCGCCGTGTTCCAGCACGCCCAGGCAAGGCACGGTTAACAGGCGGCGCAAGGTTTCGAGATTTTCTTCCACCATAGCCATCTCCGGATCGATGCGGTTGCCGATCCAGCCGAGCAGCTCGCAATCATCCGCGAGGATTGCGCGTGCGCTCAGTTGCGCGTGGTTGAGGCAACCGAGCCGCAAGCCGACGACAAGGATCACCGGCAATCGCAGGGCTTGCGGGATCGCATTGGCGTTCAATGATTCCGACAACGGCGCCAGCCAGCCGCCGACACCTTCGACGATCACGATTTTCGCCTGTGCGCAAAGTTGGGCGTAGGCTTCGGCGATCGGCGTCATCGTGATCTCGGCATTTTCCATCGCCGCGGCCAAGTGTGGCGACACGGCTTCCGCGAATGCAGACGGATTGCAGTTCGCATAATCTGGCGCCGGATCGCTGGCCGCGATCAACGCCAGCGCATCGTCGTTGCGCAAACCGTCAGGCGTACGCTCGCAACCACTGGCCACAGGCTTCATGCCAGTCGCACGCAGGCCCTTCGCCCGCAACGCCCGCAGCAGCGTGCAAACGACGTGCGTCTTGCCGATGCCGGTGTCGGTGCCCGCGATGAACACGCCGCGCGCCGTCATGTTGGTTGCGTGCCTAATGCGGTAACACGGCGTCGCAGATGGCGCCGCAGCAGTGGGCCGGCGAGCGCGATCAGCCAATAGCTGAGTCCGGGTACTGCGTAAAATACGTTTTGCGTTCGCGGCGTGATGGTCGTCGCCAATTGCGCGGACAAGATCCCCACGCCCATGCTGATCGACCAGCGCAGGATTCCTGAATCGGTCACCGCGATTTCCGCCGCGTTCAGATCAAGTTCTTCACGCATCCGCCGCGCGTGCACGTAGAACAATACGATGACGATGCACATGCTGGCGTAGGCGATCCCGAACACCTCGTACATGATTTCCCAGTCGCTCCATGCGCGCACGTTGAATGTACTCGGGTTACCGCCGCGGCCGATCGAAATCGCCGCGTTGAACATCATGTGCAGCGGATAGACGTAGATCAGCACCAGAAACACCAGCAGCAGGCTGAGCACGATGCTGCGGCCGTCTTCGATGCCGTAGCGTCGGTACCAGCTGTAATGGGCGTGCCAAAACAGACACAGCAGCGCGAAACTCGCGGCATAACCCGGTACGCCGCGCAGTGCATCCAGCAGTTCGGTGGTGTTGGCGGGGACGTGGCCGCCGCCGATCATCAGAAGGGTCACCGCAAACGCGAACGCAGCATCGGTGAATGCTTCGATGCGCGTGTTCTCGCCGCCGCGCAAGCGGAAACCATAGCGATCGATACGCGGCTTGTGGCTCATGCTCGATTCCGAAGCTTGCGAACCGCGTCAGTATGCCAGCGGGTTGCCCGCGCCGGCGCGTACAATGGTGCCCTTGTGTTCTTCCGGGATCGCCGATGTTCGCCGCCACCAAAATCATCGCCGCCAGCAAACCCGAACTTTATTCGGAACTCGCGCAACAGGCGCGCGGGTTGCTGCACGGCGAGCGCGACCTGATCGCCAACGCCGCCAATTTCGCGGCGTTGGTCTACCACGCGCTGACGTACATCAACTGGTGCGGCTTTTACCTGTTCGACGGCAAGGAACTGGTGGTCGGGCCTTTCCAGGGCAAACCCGCGTGCATCCGCATCGCGCTGGGGCGTGGCGTGTGCGGCGCCGCTGCGCAGTCGCGCACCACGCAACTGGTGCGCGATGTCAACGCGCATCCCGATCACATTGCCTGCGACGCCGAATCGCAATCGGAAATCGTGGTGCCGCTGATCCGCGCCGACGGTTCGCTGCTGGGTGTCTGGGACGTGGATAGCCCGCGCATCGCGCGTTTCGATGAGGATGACCGCGCCGGCATGGGGAATCTCTGCGCGGTGTTTATGCAGTCGCTGGATTGAAGCCCACATTCGAATTCGCCGCTGTCGCTAGGCTCGCGCGTCCAGCGCTCGTCAAGCAACCCGGCCCTCAGCATCCTGCTTCGGGCGTTCGTCAGCGCAGCCGATGCCATTCAAGGCATCGGCTAAACGTGCAGACTCACCCAATTGGGCGCGCTGCGAATCGCCGACAAGATGTCTTCGGCGCGCTCGACCAGTTGCCACATCGCGGCGTGTTCGGGACTCATGAAGCGCTCCTCGGTCACGCGGTGCAGGAAGGCGTGCAGCGGCGTGTAGAAACCGCGCGTATTCAGCAGCACGATCGGGTTTGCATACAAGCCGAGTTGCTTCAACGTGATCGCCTCGAACAATTCCTCCAGTGTGCCGCAACCGCCCGGCAGCGCGATCACCGCGTCGGAACCGGCCAGCAGGCGATGCTTGCGCTCGCGCATGTCCTCGACCACTTCCAACGTGGTGAGTCTCGGATGGCCCCATTCCAGATCGGCCATAAAGCGCGGGATGATCCCGATCACTTCGCCGTTTTCGCACAGCGCGCCGTCGGCCAGCGCGCCCATCGAGCCGACCGAACCGCCGCCGTATACGATCGTGCAACCCGCTTGCGCCAGCAGCACGCCGAGCTTGCGCGCGGCCTCGCGGTAATCGGGATGGGGTTGCGCGCTGGAGGCGCAGTAGACGCAGATGCGCATGGGCACGACCGCGAGGAAGTCAGCAGATTCTATTCCAGCGATGCATTACGAAAAAATTCATCGTCATTCCGGACGCCGCGAAAGCGGCGATCCGGAATCTGCCCTTTCGCACAGCTTCATCAAAAGAGCGGATTCCGGGTTCCGCGCTGTGCGCGGCCCCAGGATGACGACAAGATTGTTATGCTTTCCGACTTCCGATTCTATCCCCGCTTCATCGCATTGAAGAACTCGTCGTTGCTCTTGGTGTTCTTCATCTTGTCGAGCATGAACTCCATCGCCGAGAGTTCGTCCATCGGATGCAAGAGCTTGCGCAGGATCCAAACCTTCTGCAGCAGGTCCGGCTCGATCAGCAACTCTTCGCGGCGGGTGCCGGAGC
>JBDTAJ010000085.1:0-17387 GCA_039924705.1 Rhodanobacteraceae bacterium | reverse complement strand
CTAGGTCTTCCAGTTCCCACTTGACCTGCCAGATGCCGAGCCGGTTGGCCAGCGGCGCATGGATGTCGGCGGTAAGTTCCGCCAGCGCGCGTCGCTGCGGCTCCGGCCACCCCGCGGCGGCGCGCATCGTCGCCAATTGCCGCGCCAACAACAGGTACACCACACGCAGATCGCGGATGATCGCGAGCAACAGACGCCGCAAGCCTTCCGCGCCGCCGTGGGCGCCGCGCTGCGCGTGCAGCGTCCACACCCGCTCGGCTTCGCGCTGGCCCTCGACCAGCCGCCGCACCGATTCGGACAACCCGCGCGATTGCGCTGCCATGCGCCGGGATCGGCGCGGAACAGCGCATACCACCACGCCGCCGCGCGGGTATCGTCATCGCAGCCGAGCGCATCGAGCAATTCGCAGACCTTGTCGGTCAGCGCGCGCTCCTCGGCCGTCAGGGACCGCGCGACGTCACCAGACGCGCGATCGGCTCCGATCGCATCGGCGGTTTGCGGATTCTGACTCGAGCTGCTCATGTGGCCGGTTCGTAACTGCGGCGCCGGGAAACCCCTGCAAAGCGTCGCGAGGGTATGCAGGTTGGCTGCTACCGGAGCGCAGGAACCGGAGTGTACACGTCAGTCCATGGGGATTCCTTGTCCCCAAAGCGGTACATCCAAGTACCGGGCCCGATCCGAGCACCGCCGGCAGTCGAGATACCGAGCGCAGCAGCTTTGCAGAGATTTCCGAGGCACGGAAAGCCCGCTGAAAGGCCCTCAGTGTAACCGTTGCGGTGCGTCGACAGCCTCTGTGAAGCCGCGCATCCCGCTGCTATGATCGCGAACTTATGCGTATCCGATTCGTGTTGCCAACCGCTCTGTGTCTGCTGCTGGCCGCGTTGCCGGCCTTCGCCCAGCAGTTCTCCTCGCTGGAGGAACGCATGTCCGCGTCCGATTTCAAGGCGGCGGGACTCGACAAGCTCTCGCCCGACGAGTTGAAGTATCTCGACGGCTGGCTCGCCACGCATCAGCAGGTGAAGATGGTGGGCGCCAACGGCAAGCCGGTGTTCTATCCGGAAGACACCCGGCGTCAGAGATTCGAAACCCATCTGCTCGGCAGCTTCAGCGGTTGGAACGGCGCTTCGCAGTTCACCCTGAGCAATGGCCAAGTCTGGCGACAGGCCGAGGATGGCGCGGTATCTTGTCCGACCATCACCAACCCGACCGTTACCATCAAACCGATGATCCTCGGAAGCTGGCTGATGTATGTGCAAGGGTGTGGGGAAAGCGTGCGCGTGGAGCGGGTGAAGTAGGAGTGGTTTGAAAAGCTGCTGCGCTCGGCATCTCGCGCGCCTGCGGTACTCGGAATCCTCATGTATTGACCTATACACTCCGGTTCCGGCGCTCCGGCGGCGCGCAACCTGCCTTCGCTCGCGACGCTTTTGAAACCACTCCTCGCTTCACTTCCTTCGTTCTTGTCGCACCGCCTCCAACGCGCGCGCCAACCGCTTGGGCGACACGGATTCCGCAGTTTTCAGTTCCTGCGCGAACAGCGACACCCGCCATTCCTCGATCAGCCAGCGCAGGGTTTCCAAGGCTTCGCCGCGTTCGCCGGCGGCCTGTCTGCCCAACAGCTCGCGCCAATACGGTAATACCTGCAACAGCCGTGATTGGTCGCGTATCGGATCTTCGCGCAGCTTCTCCGCGCGCAATCGCATCGCGCGCAGATAGCGTGGCAGGTGCGCCAGCCGCGTGATCGGCAAATCCCGCACGAACCCCGGCTGCAGCAGCGCATCCAATTGCTCGCGCAGATCATCGTAGCTGGCCCGCGCGAAACCCAGCAGCGGCGGTTGCAACCACGGTTTCAGTTCGGCTTGGGCGACGATGATCGGCTCGGCCAACTGCAGCCGCTGCATCGACGCGGCGAGCAGGCCGCGCGCCAGCGCATCGCGCAGCGCCTCGAAACCGACGCGCTCGCGTACGTCCAGATCGTGTTCGGCCAGCAAATCATCGAACCCGCCATCGACCACGTCCGAACGCAGCGACTCGGCGGTACCAAACGGGACGTATTGCAGGGAAAGCGCGGACGAAATCGGCAACTGCCGTCGCGCGCGTTTGAATTCGGGCTCCAGCGACAAACGCAGCAGACGCTCGACGCCGCCGTGATGCGCGCGTTGCGCGTCTTCTTCGCGTTCGAAAACGCGCAGCGCGACCGCGCCGCCCAGATCGGCCAGCGCCGGATAGGCTGCAAGATCGCCGCTGGAACGCACTACGCGCGGGATCGCCTCGAAGTCCCAGGCCTGCACGTCCTCGCGAACCAGCTCGACATCGGTTTTCCGCGAGAATGCCTCGCGAGCGCGCGCTTCCCAGTGCGCGCGCAGCGCCGCGAGGTCGCGCCCTTCCGCCAGTACCTTGCCGTGCTCGTCTTGCACCACAAACCGCATCAGGAGATGCGACGGCAATGCGATATCCGCGAATGCTACGGCTTCGATCGGCACGCCCGTCGCGCGCGTGAGAAACGCCGCCAGTGCGTATGCCAAGGCTTGATCGCGCGGCGCTTCGGCTTCGACGAACGCGCGCGCGAAATCCGGCGCAGGCACGTAATTGCGACGCTGCGATTTGGGCAACCCACGGATCAACGCGGCGACTTTTTCCGCGAGCATCCCCGGCACCAGCCATTCGCATCGCGACGTGGGGATCGCATTCAACATGTCCAACGGCAGGCGCAGGCTCACGCCATCGGCGGCGTCGCCCGGAAGGAAGCGATATTCCAGCCGCAAGCGTTGGCCGGCGATCTCGAGCGCGATCGGAAACGCGCCCGCATCATGACCGGGCGCGCCGATCAGCACATCGGCAAGCGACCAGCGCAGCGCCGCTTGCCGTGCGGGTGCGGCCTTGCGGTACCACGCATCCAGCGCAACAGTCGTCGAAATTTCAGGTGGCAATTTACCGGTGAAGAACGCCGCGAGTTCCTCATCGGATTTGATGAGATCGCCGCGCCGCTGTTGCGCCTCGATCTCGCGCGCCTCCACCAGCACGCGTGCGTTGGTGCGCACGAAGTCCGCGCGAGCGTCGAGTTCGCAACGCGCCAGCGCCTCCCGCAGGAAAATCGTGTGCGCGAGCTCAGTGTCTTGCTTCGCGAACGTCACCGTGCGCCGCTCGACCACGATTAGCCCAAACAATCCTATCTGCTCGTGCGCAATGACTGCCCCTCGTCCACGCGACCAGTGCGGCTCGCTCCAACTGCGGCGCAACAGATGCGCGGCCTGACGCTCGACCCACGCCGGCTCGACACTGGCGCATTGCATGGCATACACCTTGCCGCCGAGATCGAGGATCTGCGCGGCGAACAGCCATTGCGGTGGCGATTTGGCCAGCGTCGAGCTCGGGAAAACCCGGAACTTGCGTTCGCGCGTGCCGCGATAGACGCCACGCTCGTCTTTGTGGGCGACGTTGGTGGGAAGGCCGGCCAGCAGCGCGCAATGGATGGCTTGGTAAATCCCGGAATTCGAAACCCCGGACTCGGGCTCGTGCATCACCAGCAATAACTGCCGGTGCAACTCGCGCCACTCTCGCATGCGCAGGAAGTTGAGAAAATGCCGCGCGCACCAGTCGCGCAGTTTCGACTGCGCCAACTCCTCGTGCGCCAGTCGATATGCGCGCCAAAGGTTCAGCACGCCGACGAAATCGGATTTGGGATCGGCGAACGCCGCGTGCGCGGCGTCGGCTTGCTCGCGCCGGTCGGCGGGTCTGTCGCGCGGGTCTTGGGTGCCGAGGAACGCGACGATCGGCAACACCTCCGACAACACACGCAGGTGTTGCGCTTCGACCAGCATGCGCGCCAGCTGCGCGTCGATCGGGGTGCGCGCGAGTTGGCGGCCGATATCGGTCAGCTTGCGCGCATCATCGATCGCGCCGAGTTCTGCCAAGCGACGCCAGCCGTCGGCGATCGCGCGCGGTTCGGGTGGGTCGATAAAGGGAAAGGATTCGACCTCGCCCAGATCCTGCGACAGCATCCGCAGAATCACATCGGCCAGCGAGCTGCGACGGATTTCCGGATCGGTGTAGCGCGGCCGCGCGGCGTAATCGGACTCTTCGTACAAACGTACGCACACGCCGGGTCCTACGCGGCCGCAGCGGCCGGCGCGCTGATCCGCCGCGGCCTGTGAGATCGGTTCGATGTGCAACCGTTCGATCTGGCTGCGTTGCGAGTAGCGTTTGACGCGCGCCGTTCCGCCGTCGATCACGTAGCGGATGCGTGGCACCGTCAGCGAGGTCTCCGCGACGTTGGTCGCAAGCACGATGCGCCGCGCCGCGCCAGGATTGAAAACACGATCCTGCTCGTTCGCCGGCAAGCGCGCGTACAGCGGCAACACGTCGGTGTGGCGATACTTGCGACGTTCCAGCGCCAGATGCGCGTCGCGGATTTCGCGTTCGCCCGGCAGGAACACCAGTGCATCGCCACGCGGGTCTTCCTGCGTCAGTTCGTCAAGCGCGGCGATGATTTGTTCGGTGGGGGTCTCGTCACGCTGCGGCGCCCGCCAGCGGGTTTCGACCGGATACGCGCGCCCTTCCACTTCGATCACCGGGGCGCCGTCGAAATGCTGCGCGAAGCGCGCGGTGTCGATGGTCGCGGACGTCACGATCAACTTCAGATCGCGTCGCTTTCGTAGCAGCGTTTTCAGGAACCCGAGCAGGAAGTCGATGTTGAGACTGCGCTCGTGCGCTTCGTCCAGCATGATCGTGTCGTACGCCGACAGCCACCGGTCGGAGGAAATCTCCGCCAGCAGAATGCCGTCGGTCATGAACTTGATCAGCGCACGCGCGCCGACCTGTTCGTTGAAACGCACCTGGAAGCCCACCTTGTCGCCGATCGTGGTATCGAGTTCGGTGGCGACACGGCGCGCCATCGCGCGCGCGGCCATGCGGCGTGGCTGGGTGCAGCCGATCATGCCGGCCACCCCGCGGCCCGCGGCCAGACAAAGCTTCGGCAACTGGGTGGTCTTCCCGGAGCCGGTTTCACCGGCGATCACCAGCACTTGATGTTCGCGAATCAGTTCCGTGATTTCATCCGCGCGCTGCGCGATCGGCAGCGACTGGTCGAGGTGGATCGCCGGCACCGACGCGGCGCGATGCTGAAACTTCGCACGCGAGGCTTCGATCTGCGCGGCCAGCGCGGCGAGTTTGGCGGGATCGGGCTTGCGCTCCCGTTCCAACGTGCGCAATCGCGCGCGCAAGCGCCCGGCATCACGGCTGAGCACGCCAGTCAGTGCTGCGTGCAGCGCGCGCGGCGTCGGTTTGCGCGCGGAGTCGTTCGACGGATCCGGATTCATCGTGCGGGATGATAACGACGATGCGCTTCCATCCGGCTCAAGCCGCAGTGCCGTCGGTCATGCCTGCGGCATCGGACAATGGCGGTATAGTGGGCTTTTCGACCCTCCGAGATCACGACCATGCAACGCCTTCCCTCGATTCTGGCCGCCTTGTTGTTGTGCAGCCCGGCCGCGTTCGCCGCGCCTCCATCGCCATCTGTTGCCGGAAAGTCCGGCACGGCGCTCGGTATCGATCTGGCCGGCATCGACCATTCGGTCAAGCCCGGCGATGACTTTTTCGACTACACCAATGGCGCATGGCTGAAGACCGCGGTGATCCCGCCGGACCGCTCCAGCACCGGCACGTTTTTCAAGATCTTCGAGCAGACCGAGCAGCGCACCGCCGATATCACCCGCAACGCCGGCAAGGGCAATCCTGCGGCCGGCAGCAACCCGCGCAAGATCGCCGATTTCTATACGGCGTACATGGACGAGGCCGGCATCGACAAGCATGGCCTCGCACCGCTGCAGCGGGAGCTGGCGCGGATCGACGCAATCAAGTCGCGTGATGACCTCGCGCGCGTGCTCGGCAACCGTTTGCGCGCCGATGTCGATCCGATCAACGCCACCAACTTCCATACCGAGAATCTATTCGGCCTGTTCGTCACGCAAGGCCTGGAAGACCCCTCGCGCACGATTGCGTACCTGCTGCAAGGTGGGCTGGGCATGCCCAGCCGCGACTATTACCTCGACAACGACCCGCATATGGCGGTGTTCCGGGACAAGTACAAAACCTATATCGCCTCGCTGTTGAAACTGGCAGGCATCGCAGACGCGCAGGCCAAAGCCAACACGGTCTTTAAACTGGAAACGAAAATCGCCAAGGCGCAGGAAAGCCTGGTGGATAGCCAGGACGTGCACAAGGCCAACAATCTGTGGCGCACCGCCGACTTCGCGAAGAAAGCGCCGGGTCTCGATTGGAACGCATATTTCAAGACCGGAGGTTTGGATGGCCAAACGCAGATCGACGTGTGGCAACCGTCCGCGATCACCGAGCTGTCCGCGCTGACCGCGAGCGAGCCGTTGAGCGCATGGCAAGACCTGCTGAGGTTCCACACGCTGGATGCCAACGCCGAGTTGCTGCCGAAGATGTACGCCGATCTCGGCTTCGATTTCCACAGCCGCACCCTGCAAGGCACGCCGCAACAGCGTCCGCGCTGGAAACGCGCGGTCGATGCCACCAGCACGGATCTCGGCGATGCGGTCGGCCAACTCTATGTGCAGCGCTACTTTCCGGCGTCGTCGAGGGCGCAGATCCAGCAACTGGTCGGGAATCTCATCGCCGCGTTTGACGAGCGTCTGAATACGCTTTCTTGGATGACGCCGGCAACGCGGCAGAAAGCCAAGGCCAAACTGACCACGCTGAAAGTCGGCGTGGGTTACCCCGACACTTGGCGCGATTATTCATCGCTGGCCGTGAAGCCCGACGAAGCGCTGGGCAACCATCTGCGCGCCGTCGAGCACGAATACCAGCATCAGCTCGCGAAACTCGGCCAACCGGTCGATCGCGGCGAATGGTGGATGACGCCGCAGACGGTCAATGCGGTCAACCTGCCGCTGCAGAATGCGCTGAACTTTCCCGCCGCGATCCTGCAATCACCGTTCTTCGATCCGAAAGCCGATTCCGCCGCCAATTACGGCGCGATCGGCGCGATCATCGGCCACGAGATCAGCCACAGCTTCGACAATACCGGCGCGGAATTCGACGCGCAGGGCAAGCTCGAAAACTGGTGGACGCCGGCGGATCTCGCGCACTTCAAGGCGGCCACGCAACAATTGGTCAAGCAGTACGACGCCTACCAACCGTTTCCCGGCGTGCGCTTGAACGGCCAGCAGGAACTGGGCGAGAACATCGCCGACGTATCGGGCCTGACCGTCGCCTATCTCGCCTATCACAAGTCGCTCGATGGCAAGCCAGCGCCGGTGATCGACGGTCTCAGCGGCGACCAGCGTTTCTTCCTCGCCTTCGGGCAGGCGTGGCGCAACAAGACCCGCGAAGCCGCGTTGCGCCAGCAATTGGCCACCGACGTGCACGCGCCGGCGCATTTCCGCGCGCAGACCGTGCGCAACGTCGATGCGTGGTATCCGGCAATGTCGGTGCAGCCCGGCGACAAGCTGTACCTGGCGCCGAAGGACCGGGTGAAAATCTGGTAACTGAGCCGGTATCGCTTTTCGCAGGATGAACGCGCGCCGTCGCCAAGGCGCGGGGACGGCTGCGCGGTGATCGCGGCCATGCTACGGTTCGCATCCCGCCTTTGATCCGTCTTACAGGGAGAAACATCGATGCTCGCGAAACTTTTGTTGCCCGCCGTGTTGCTCGCGATTGCCGGCGCCGCCAGCGCCCAAACCAGCACCACTACGACCACGACAGCCCCCGCCACCAAGACCACCAGCAAGTCGACCGCACCCGCGTTGACGGCCGAACAGAAAGCCGCGCTGGTCAAGATGAACCAGTTGGCGGCGCAGAACGCGCAACGCGTCGCGACAATGGTCGATCAGGGCAAAGCCGGCGATGTGTGGGATACCTCTTCCAGCACCGCCAAGCAAGCCGTGACCCGCGACGCCTTCGTCAAGGCGACCACCGCCGACCGCGCCAAGCTTGGCAACGTCACGTCGCGCAAGGTCGTGCGCGTCACCCACACCTTTTCCAAGGGCGACGCCAAGCTGCCGGCCGGTGCCTACACCAATGTCGTTTTCGCCACCCAGTTCAGTAACAACAAGCAGCCGGTGCGCGAACTGGTCTCGTTCCACCTCGACAACGACAAACAGTGGCGCGTGTCCGGTTACACCGTTCACTGATCGCTTCTTCGACGAGTTCCACGCGCGCCACGCCATCGCGGCGCGTGTTGTTTCAGGCGATCCCCAGCCCCGCAATCGCGTCGTTGACGGCTGCATCGAAACCCGCCAGCCGCGCGAATGCGCGGCCGCGCTGGGCATAATCTCGGAACTGGTCGAAACTTGGCGCGCCGGGCGATAGCAGGATCACGCCGCCCGGCGGCGTCAACCCGCGCGCGCGCGCGATGGCCGCGGCGAGATCGTCGACGCGTTCGATATGCGCGGGTACGGCGGCTGCTCCCAAGGCTTCAACGATCCGGGCGCCGCTGGCGCCTTGCGCGACGATCGCGTGCGGCGGCCGATTTGCGATCGCTCGCGCAAAACCACTCCAATCCAGACCGCGCTCATGGCCGCCCAAGATCAAAGTCACCGCGCGTCCGCTCAGGCTTTGCAACGCCGCAAGCGTCGCAGCGGGGGTCGTCGCGATCGAGTCGTCGAGCCATTCGATGCCCTCGCGCAATCCCAGCGATTGCAATCGGTGCGGCAGCGGTTTGAACGTACGCAACGCAACGGCCGCGGCGCGCGCGTCGTAGCCGAGCAATTCGATCGCCGCCAAGGCCGCGCAGGCATTGCGTGTGTTGTGCGCGCCGGGTAGCGGGAGTCCGGCGAGATCGGACATGCGTTCGTCGCCACGGTGGATCGCATCGTTGGCAACGTGCCAGCCGTTCGCATCGCCAAAGCTATGCCGCCGAGGATGCGCGGCGGTCCGCTGCGTCAGCAGCGGCGAATCCGCATCGATCAGCAGCGAACGCGACACATCAGCGAGCTTCAGTTTGTCGGTAACGTAGCGCTCGCGCGTGCCATGCCAGTCCAGATGTTCCTCTTCCATGCTGACGATCACGCCCAGTTCCAGCGGCCCCGCGTCGCCGGTCTGGAAACTGGAAAGCTCGATCGCCCACAACGCCGCGTGTTGCCCCTCCAGTTCCAGCAATGGCACGCCAATATTGCCGGCCAATGCGGTTCGGATGCCCAAGCTTCGCGCGCAATGCGCGATCATCGCGGTGGTGGTGCTCTTGCCCTTGGTGCCGGTGACCGCGACTACGAGCGCGTCGGGATTTTCGGCAAACCACAGCGCGGTGCCGGAGGTGAAGCGCGTGCCGCGTGTTTGCGCCTCGACGATTTCAGGCTTGTACGCGCTGATACCAGGTGATTTGATCACGACGTCATGTGATGCCAGCGCATGCACATCGGGCCGCGCGTCGATCACCCGCAGGTTTTCGCCGCTTTGTCCGCTCGCGTCGGCAACTTCTTCCGTCGCGCAGTAGAGCGTCAGCGGTTTATCCGGAAAGCGCCGACGCAGCGCGGCCAACGCGACGCGGCCTTCGCGGCCATAACCCCAAACCGCGACGTCGACATGTTCAAGCTCGGCGAATCGCATCGAGCGCTCCATCGAAACGCGCCGGCACGCCGTGTTCGCCGGCGGGCGCCAACCACGGGCCGATCGCCAGCGATGAGGTATCCAATTGCGGCGCGATCTCCTCGCGGAAGCGTGCGATCAATGCGTCCTCCCGCCATTCCGGCTTGGACGCCAACACGGCGAAAGCGGCGCGTGCTTCGGCCGCCTCACCCACGCATTCGAACGGTTTGTGGTCGCGGTATTCGATCAGCGCATCAAAACCGCCGGTTTGCGATTCGTCGTCCAGCAGGTTGCGCCCGAAGATCGCGAGCAGCCGTGGCTTGGGCAGGAACGGCGCCAGTGCCAGAAACACGAAATGGCATTTCGGGCATTGTCCGCACCAGCGATCCACGGGTTTCGGCCCACGGATCCTGAAATTGCGGTTGCAACTGGAAAACGCATCGAAGTACGCGGCACCCGTGCGCGCGAACGCGCGCGTCACCGCCAGTTCCGAGTAAGGTCGCAACAACGAGAAATAATCGAGATCGGCGGCGATGTGCGAACGCAAATAATCCGCGAACGCGCATTCGAACGCCCAGCCCTTGCTCCATTGGTGGTTGATCTCCCGGCCTCCGTATTCCAGCGTGGCGGCGGAAGCCGAGCGCTCGTTGGCGAAAGCGATCGAATCGTAGCCGTAAAGGATCGCCGCGCAGGCGAGGATCGCCGAATTGATCGCTGTGACCGGGATGTGCCCGTTGTATGCGCCCATGCGGTTGTATTCGAACAACAACGGCGACAATTCGCGTCCGATATTCAAGGTCTGCAACCCGGTGCGCTCGGTGACCGCGGCGATCAGCGTCGAGTTGCCGACCCACGCCGCGGTCGCCTCGGCTTGAATCGCTTTCAACGCTTCGACCGCCACCAGCGAATCCTTGCCGCCGCCAATAGGAACCAGCGTACGGCGCGGCAAGCTTTGAAGCCCTCCCCCTCGATGGGGGAGGGTTTGGGAGAGGGCAACTGTGTGAGGAAACGCAACGCGTCCGCGCAAATCCAATCCATTGCGATACGCAAACTCGGCGAGGCCGTGCAGATACAACGCATCGAGCAATTCAGCGGTTGCACCGTCGATCGCGCCATTTTCGATCTCGATGCCGGCCGACACGCCGGCCTTGTAGTAGCTGATGCCGGCGACAAGGTGCAGCAGCCGCAACGCGGCATGGAACGCGGCTTTTCGATCTTCTGGCAATTCCGACGCATCGGGAAAACGCACCCGTTCGATCAGTTCCGGGCCGTCATCGAACGCGTACACCAACTCCGCCACGCCGGCGGCGAAGTCGCAGCGCACGAAACGAAATAACCGAGACTTGCGCGGATCGGCGAGCGCATTCATTCGATCACCGCCGTTTCGGCTAATTCGCGCAAGTTGTAGCGCGAGGCCATCGATTCGCCGTAAGCACCGGCCTGCGCAATCAGCAGGACGTCGCCTTCCTGCGCTTCCGGTAGACGCCGATCGGCGCCGAGCACATCGCCGGACTCGCAGATCGGACCGACGATTTGATACAACGTCGCCGCCTCCTCGTCGAGCCGCGACAGATTCACGATTTCGTGCCAGGCGTCGTACAAGGCGGGGCGAATCAGCGCGTGCATGCCGGCATCGCAACCCAGATAATTCAGCGCGCCCTTGCGCTTGATCTGCGTCACGCGCGCCAACAACACGCCGGCTTCGGCGACCAGCCATCGGCCCGGTTCCAGCCAAAGCTTGTATTGCGGATAGGCCTGCTTGACATCGTTCAACGCGGCATCGAGCGCGGATAAATCCAATTCCGCTTCACCCGGATGCGCCGGCACCCCCAAGCCCCCGCCGATATTCAAATACGCGACGCTGCCGATTTTCTCCGCGAGACTCGCGAGCTGGCCATAAACTTCAGGCCAGTGCGAAACATCCAGAATCCCGGAGCCCAGATGCGCGTGCAGTCCGACAATGCGCGTGCGATTTTTTTCCGCCAGCGCGATGAAAGCGTCGAACTGATCCAGCGGCAGGCCGAACTTGCTCCCCTGCCCGCCCGTGCGCACCTTGTCGTGATGACCCAAGCCGCGGCCGAGATCGATGCGCAGCATGATCTCGCGTCCGGCAAACAACTCCGGCCAATATTGCAGCGGATGCAGCGCATCCAGCGTGGTCGGCACGCCGCGTTGATACGCGAACTCGTAATCAGCGCGCGGCGCGAAATTGGGCGTAAACAGACGCGGCGATGCCTGCGCTTCGTCGATCGCATGGACTGCGGCCATTTCGCCCGGCGAGACGCATTCGAAGCCGATTACCTCCTGTGCGATCGCGCGCAGGATCGCCGGGTGCGGATTGGCCTTGACCGCGTAGTACACGCGATCGACGCCTTGCAGTCCTCGCAACGCACGTGCGCGTTCGCGAATCGTCGGCAGGTGATAGACGTAGCGCGTCGTGGCTTGCGCCAGTTCCAGCAATCGCGCGCGTTCCTTGCGCCACCACGGCTCGCGCACCGCCACCGCGTTCGCGCCGTACAGCGTCCGCCAGCTCGGCCCGAACAATACGGCGTCATCGGTGCGCAGCGCGCCCGCGCGTATCAATAGCTCATGCAGACGCGGCAGCAGGCCGCCCAGCATTTCCTCATCGACCACGAAAGTGAGATTCAAATTGTTGGACGATTGCGAAATCAGATGCACGCGCTCGCGGCCGAACTCGGCCAGCACGCCGGAGAGCCGATGCAGCATCGAGCGCATGCCACGTCCGACCAGCGTCACCGCCGCGCACGGCGCGATCACTTTCACCCGGCATATTTTCGCCAGGTCTTCCGCGAGCGCCGCGAGCGCATCGGAATCGAGCAGGTTTTCGGTGGGATCGAGCGACACGGTGACGTTGGTTTCGGCCGAGCCGATCAGATCGACCGACAACCCGTGCTGCTTGAACAACGCGAACACGTCGGCGAGAAACCCCACCTGCTGCCACATGCCGACGGTTTCCATCGACACCAGCGTAATCCCACGCCGCGAACTGATCGCCTTGATGCTTGGCGCCTCCTCGCGCAATTCGGGGCCAATGATCGTGCCGTCGAGTTGTGGGCGTTGCGTATCCTTGATCCACAGCGGCACGCGCGCCGCGCGCAACGGCGACAGGCAACGCGGATGCAGTACCTTGGCGCCGGTGGTCGCGATCTCCTGCGCTTCTTCGTAATCCAGCCGCTGCAACAAGCGCGCGCTGGGCACCTGACGCGGATCGGCGCTGAACATGCCGGCGACATCGGTCCAGATTTCCACCCGTTGCGCGCACAGCAGCGCGCCGAAATACGCGGCCGAGGTATCCGAGCCGCCGCGTCCGAGCAACACCGTGTTGCCGCGTGTATCGCGCGCGATAAACCCTTGCGTGATAAACACCTCGCCGCGCGCGGCGAGCGACGATGCGAAAGCGGAATCGTGCGCGGCCTCGACCTGTGCCGACAACGCGCGTGAGCGTTGGTTGAGGAACGGCAGTTCGCGCGCCTGCAAGACTTCGCGCGCGTCGAGCCACGTCGTCACCAATCCGTTCGTGCTCATGAACGCCGCACCCAGCGCGCTCGAAAGCAACTCGCCGTGCGCTTGCACTTCCGCCTGCTAGGCCAGCGGATCGGCCGACGTGCCACGCGCGAGCGTGGACAGCGAAGTCAGCCAACTCTCCATCGCCTCGACCCGCGGCAACTGCATCTGCCCGGCAAGTTCATGATGGCGTGTAATCAATGTCGCCAGCGATGCCTCGCGTGCGCGCGGCGCGCAGGCGCACAGCGCTTTCAACGCATCGGTGATGCCGGATAAAGCGGACACCACCAGCAGTACGCGCGCACCGTCGGCGCGGCGCAATGCGGCAAGATCAAGGATCGTGCGCCAGCGCTGGACGCTGGCGACGCTGGTGCCGCCGAACTTCAGCACGATCCAAGGCGCGTCGGGCGGCAGCGGCGCGGTTTCGGGTGCGGTCACGGAACGGGCTCGGCATCAGGACGGCGCAGGACGTGCCAGTGTTGCGTGCGGTACGGCAAAACGCAATCGGCGCGCTAATGTCGATTCGGTATAGTTCGATACCATTGACCAGGCCCGCGTTGAACAAAGAAAAGCGCCGACGCTCGAATAAAAAACACGTACCGTCATCAAAAGAGTCAAACCGACTCAGTTCCGCGTCGCACGAAAAGCGACTTTTTCAACACAATAGACCCAAAGCGGAACTAGCAGAGCGAAATTCGACGCAACAAACCCGCCATTCAAGGCGACGAGCAAGCAGAGTGGCCTCGATTGGTGCGCGCGTTGGCGATTGTTGACCAGTGCTTGACATACAAGGTACGATTTGCCTATCATTAAGGCAAGTAAATACTTGCCCTTAGCACATGGTAAAACGCCACGACACCGACGTGCTGTTCAAGGCCCTGGCCGATCCCAGCCGGCGCAAGCTGCTGGACCTGCTGCATGCGCACGACGGCCGCACCCTCAACGAGCTGTGCGAACACTTGGATATGACGCGGCAGGGAGTGACGCAGCACCTGGACCTATTGGAGGCGGCGAACCTGGTTACCACCGTGTGGCGCGGCCGCGAAAAGCTGCACTTCCTCAATCCAGTACCGCTGCAGGAGATCTACGAGCGCTGGATTGCCAAGTTCGAAAAACCGCGCCTCAAGGCGCTCTCGGGACTTAAACAACGACTGGAGAAAACCAATGGCTAAATCTACCTTTGTCTACGTGACCTACATCCGCACCACGCCGGAGAAGCTATGGTCGGCACTGACCGACGCGGAGTTCATGAAGCAGTACTGGTTCGGCATGCACTGCGAAAGCCAGTGGACGGCGGGATCGTCGTGGAAGTTGGTGTCCGGCGGTGGTGAGATCTTCGACTCCGGCGAGATCGTCGAGGCCGAGTCGCCACGGCGCCTGGTGATCCGCTGGCAGAACCAGAAGCCCGAGCTTAAGGCCGAAGGCGACTCGCTCTGCACGATGGAACTGGAACCCAGTGGAACGGCGGTCAAGCTCTCCATCACCCACACCATCGAGCGCGAACCCTCGAAATTGATCGCGGCGGTGTCCGGCGGCTGGCCGAAGATCATCTCCAACCTCAAGTCCCTGCTCGAGACCGGCTCCATCGTTCTGCAGAACCCATAATACCCCATGGAGAGCACCCGCTCTGGAAAGGAGTAACCACGGCAAAGGTCATTTTTGGAAACCATTCGTCGGTTCTAGAGCTGCAGGCTGGGCTGGCAAGCCTAGCCTACACAAGGCTTATCTCGATGCCGCCGCGCCCTCGCGGCGCAGATGCAGATCATTTAACTTGCGCCGCTCGATCAACTCGATGACGCGGCCTGAAGTATCGCGGTGGAAGATCAGCAGATTTCTCTCGTCGCTGCCCTCGCCTTCCATGAAAACGTCTTTCGCGATCGGATCGGCCGCGATCGGCGGGCGTCCGGCTTTGGTCGTGTACGACAGCGCGCCATCGCGCAGCGCGAAGGTCCAAGCGCGATCCTGGCCGTAACGGTACACGCCGGGATAATCGGCGAGATTCAAACCGGCCACGGCGAGTTTCGGCGGCGGCGTTGGCAGCGTGACATCCTCCATCGCCACCAATTTCCATCCGCCATCGCGACGCACGAAGGTATTGGCACCGATGTAGCGCACCACAAATTTCCGCCCGAACACGGTTTCGCGTTCGTATTCCTCGCAGACGATCACCGCGGTGTTACCGTACACGCGCACCTGCGGGTCGCGGATCCCGATGCTGCCGGAAAACCCCGCCGGAAACGGACGCAGGCTGTCGACGATTTCCTGCTTGCCCTGCCTGCGTCCGAATTCGTCGACGATCATCGCGTCGTCGGCGACGACTTGCTGCCAGACGCCTTTCCTTCCCTCGCCGATTGCGTCCTCCAACTGCTGTGACAACGCTACGATTTCGTCGCGCACTTGCGGCGACGCCGGCTCGGCGTGTGCCAACGGCGCGATCGTCGCGAGCAGGATCGGCAACGCGAGCCGGCCCGTTGTTGTCGTTGTGCGCATGTGACGTCTCCCCCGATCCAAGCTGCCGGCAAGCATCGGACGACAAGTGGCAACTGACATGTGCCGACGGTCATGACCCGCGTCATCGCTCGACAGCCGCACCCGCTGCCGTCATGCTCGCGCGACCCAGCGGGAAACCGGCATGGCCGAAATCGACATCATCGACAATGACGCGCCGCAACCAGTGACCTACGCGCGTCGGCTCGGCGCTTGGTCGGCGGCGATGGTGGTGGTCGGCGGCATCATCGGCTCCGGTATTTTTTTGACGCCCGCGTCGATCGCGCGACAGACCGGCTCATCCGCGGAACAATTGATCGCGTGGGCCGCGGGCGGCGTGCTCGCGTTGATCGGCGCGCTGTGCTACGCGGAGCTGGGCGCGCGCCGGCCGACCGCGGGCGGCGGCTACGTCAATCTGCGTGAAGCGTTCGGATTGATCGTCGCGTTCCTGTACGGCTGGAACATGCTGGCGGTGAATTATTCCGGCAGCCTCGCCGCGGTGATGACCGTGTTCGTCAATTACGCGGCGGCCGCGTTCGGCACCACGCTACGCGACCCCGCGCCTTACGCGGTGGCGGGGATCGTGTTCCTGGCCGGCATCAACTGGTTCGGCATCCGCGCGGGTTCGTTCGTGCAGAATCTTTTTACCGTCTTGAAAATCGCTGCGCTGGCCTTGCTGATCGCAGTCGGTTTGATGCTGCGCGGCGCGCCCGCACCGATCGCGCCGACGCCCGCGTTGAATCCGCTGGCGCTGGGCGGCGTGCTGCTGCCGGTACTGTTTTCCTATGGCGGCTGGGCCTACGCCAACAACATCGCGGGCGAAATCCGCGATCCACAACGTAACATCCCGCGCGCGCTGATATACGGCATGTTGCTGGTTGCGGTTCTCTACTTGCTGGCGAATGTCGCCTACCTCGCCGTGCTCGGCCACGCCGGGCTCGCCGCAAGCCGCGCGCCGGCGGCGGACGTAATGCGCCATGCGCTGGGCGAACCGGGTGCGCGCCTGATCGCGGCCGGCATCGCGATCTCGACGTTCGGCTTCTGCAACATCTCGCTGATCGGCGCGGCGCGGGTGTTCCAGGTGATGGGCGCGGACGGCGTGTTTTTTCGCATCGCCGGCCGGCTGCATCCGCGCTGGCGCACGCCCAACATCGCATTGCTGATGGTCGCCGGCTGGGCGATCGTGCTGGCGTTGACCGGCACCTTCGACCAGTTGTTGAACTACTCAACAACCGGCGACTGGCTCGGTTACGCCGCCGTGGTGGCGACACTGTTCTGGTATCGGCGCGTCTCGGTGAAAGAAGCCGTACCGTTTCGCGTGCCGCTGTTCCCGTTGCTGCCAATCGTTTTCATCCTCGCGGTGGCGTGGGTGCTGGTCGCGACGATCTGGAAGAGCCCGTACGACGCCGGCATGGGCGCGCTGATCACCCTCGGCGGGTTACCGATCTATTTCGTGTGGCGCTACATCCTCGGTAGGCGCGCCTGACTTCTTGTCGTCATTCCCGCGAAAGCGGGAATCCAGTGACTTTCTCGCAAGATTGCCTTGGTTCCGCTCGCTGCCGCGAGCGGAGTTACTTTCCTTGCGGGGAAAGTAGCCAAAGCCATTGCGCGCGAGCATGACGGTCGAGACAACGTCGTGTTGTCAACGATACCTATCGCAAGCAGTCATCCCTGAAGCGCTTCCTGGCCCGCACATCCTTGTGCGTGCGTTCGCCGGCGCGAGATGCCATTCAAGGCATCTCGCGAAAGCTCCGGCTCACCCCTGCGCTTCTCGCGAACTGGACATTCCTGCGCTCAAACAATCGCGCCTTGTTCCCTCTTGGCACTGG
>JBDTAJ010000084.1:0-9416 GCA_039924705.1 Rhodanobacteraceae bacterium | reverse complement strand
CTTCTCGGTCAGCGTGGTCTTGCCGGCATCCGGATGGGAGATGATCGCGAAGGTTCGCCGGCGCGCGGTTTCGGTGTGGTAGTCGGGCATTGAGATACGGCTGGTATAAACGCAAGATTGTAGCGTGTGGCACGAGTTTGTCGCTGTGTTGGCGCGTCGGCGCAGGTGAGCCGGGGTTTTCGCGAGATGCGTTGAATCGCGTCTCGCACCGGCGAACGCATGCACAAGGATGTGCGGGCCGGAAAGCGCTTCAGGGATGACTGCTTGCGGATACGCGCATGCCCGCGCGAGTGGTTTTGACGACTTTGCCGAAATAAAAGGCGCTCGCTCGCGGTAGCGAGCGGAACCAAGACAGGGATGTCTAATTCGCCAAGCAGAAGCGCGCTCCGCGCGCGACCCCTCATCCGGCCTTCGGCCACCTTCTTCCACAAGCGAAGAAGGAAAAATAATAACTGGATTCTGGCCTGCGCCGGAATGACAATACTGATAGGTGTATAGACGTCTAAACGTCTATTGACATATCCAAAGCGGACGGCTAGAGTTCCGTTAAACCCATCGAGACCGGCTGAGGGACAGGCCCTTTGAAGCCGGGGCAACCCGCGCGGAATCCTCCGCGCAAGGTGCCAAGTCCTGCGGAGATTCGGTTCAGGGCCGAGTCGCCGGGAGATGGGTCGAAGCGTGGACGCGCGGGTCCTCCTCCCGCGCGCGTCCACGCCGAGACCTCCGCCCGCCGTAGAGACGCCACGGGCCGGAGATCGCAATGAGCTTAGACATTCGTTTCCCCGCAGCACATGCGCAAGCATCGGCGCCGCGCGCAGCGTGTACCCGCGCGGTGCGCGCGGGCATCGAAACCGACACCCGGCACGGCGCGGTGGTGCCGCCGTTGCATCTTTCCAGCAATTTCGCTTTCGCCGGTTTCAACGGCAAGCGCAATTACGATTACACGCGCAGCGGCAACCCGACCCGCGATCTGCTCGCCGATGCGCTGCGCGAACTGGAAGGCGGCGCCGGCGCGGTGGTGACCTCCAGCGGCATGGCTGCGGTCGTATTGGTGCTGGAACTGTTGCCGCCGGATGCCACGATCGTCGCCACGCACGATTGCTACGGGGGCACCTGGCGATTACTGGACGCATGGGCGAAGAAGGGGCGTTTCGAGGCGTTGTTCGTCGATCTCACCGACCCGCGCGCGTTGTCCGCCGCGCTTTCGCGCAAACCCGCGCTGGTTTGGGTGGAGACGCCGTCCAATCCGCTACTGCGCATCACCGACATCCGCCACGTCGCGCAGGCCGCACACGCGGCGGACGCTCTGTGCGTTGTCGACAACACCTTCCTGTCGCCGGCGCTGCAACAACCGCTATCGCTGGGCGCCGACATCGTGGTGCACTCGACCACCAAATACATCAATGGTCACAGCGACGTGGTCGGCGGCGCGGTGATCGCCAAAGACGCCGCGATCGCCGAACAGTTGAAATGGTGGGGCAATTGCCTGGGATTGACCGGCGCGCCGTTCGACAGTTGGCTGACGCTGCGCGGCTTGCGCACGCTCCCGGTGCGAATGCGTGCGCATCAGGAAAACGCGGAAGCGATCGTCGCATTGTTGCAGGCGCATCCTTCCGTCGCGCACGTGTATTGGCCGGGCTTGCCATCGCATCCTGGTCATGCGCTGGCCGCGCGTCAGCAATCGGGATTCGGGGCGATGTTGAGCTTCGAACTGCGTGGCGGCGAGCCCGCGGTTCGCGCATTCCTCGACGGCTTGCAATGCATCACCCTGGCCGAATCGTTGGGTGGCGTGGAAAGCCTGATCGCGCATCCGGCGACGATGACGCACGCGTCGATGAGTGCGGAGGCGCGCCGCGGCGCGGGCATTTCCGACACCCTGTTGCGTTTGTCCTGCGGCATCGAGGATGCGGACGATCTATGCGCCGATCTCGGCGCCGCGCTGGAACGCGCCGCGATCGCGGCAGAATGCACGTGCGCGGACGAGGTGACGGCATGAACGCGCCCGTCGCGACGACGCCCATCGCGAAATCCGCCGCGCGGATCGGCGTGGTGCTGCTCGGTACCGGCGCGGTCGGCGGCGTACTGTTGCGTCAACTCGGGCCGGCCAGCCGCGCCGGCATCGCGCTGGTCGGCGTGGCCAATTCGCGCGTGCAATATACGCGCGCCGATGGACTGAGCACCGCCAGCGCGCGCGAAAGATTGGATACGCATGGCGCCTTGCGCGACGACGCGGCGTTGCTCGAAGCGCTGGACGATTTCGGCGCGGATCGGCGCGTGCTGATCGACGCCACGGCATCGGCGCGGGTCGCGGCGAAACACGCCGCATGGCTGCGCGAAGGTTACGACGTGGTCACCGCCAACAAGTTGGGCGTAGGCGGCGAATTGCAGGCGTGGCGCGACATCCGCGAGTCGTCGCGCTGCGGCGATAGCCAGTATGGCGATGCCGCGACCGTCGGCGCCGGACTGCCGGTGTTGTCGACGCTGCGCCGGCTGCGCGGCTGCGGCGATCGATTGCTGGCGCTGGAAGGCGTGTTCTCCGGTTCCTTGTCGTGGCTTTTCAATCACTACGATGGCGCGCGGCCGTTCTCCGCGCTGCTGGCCGAGGCGCGCTCGTGGGGCTACACCGAACCCGATCCGCGCGCGGATCTTTCCGGCGCGGACGCGGCGCGCAAGCTTTTGATCCTCGCTCGCGCTTCCGGACACGCATTGGATGCGCGCGATGTGGAGATCGAAAACCTGGTGCCGCCGTCGCTACGCAATGTCGATGCCGCAACTTTCAACGCGCGTGCACGAGAACTCGACGCAGTCTTGTTGCCGCGGCTCGAAACCGCGCGCACGCAAGGAAAGGTGTTGCGTTATCTGGCGCGGCTGGATGTGCGCGGACGGGCCAGCGTCGGGTTGCACGCCGTCGAATCTTCGCATCCTGCGGCACGCTTGTCCGGTTGCGATAATCTTTTCGCGCTGATCACCACGCGCTATCACGATCGCCCGCTGGTGATCCAGGGCGCCGGCGCGGGCCCGGAGGTCACCGCACAGGCGTTGCTCGCCGACGTGCTGAGCTTGCGCGAACGCGCGGTATCGAGGCCGCTGGCGTTGGTGATCTAGCCAGTCAATCTGTAATCGGCGTATGCCGCGAAGCTGCTTGTTCCAAATCCGGCGTGCGCCAGCCGCAGGCAATCCCCCAATAGAAGAACACGAAGCCCACGATCGCGACCACGGCCAGATCCCAACCGAAAGTGAGGTAATCGTGTCCGCCGAAGCGCGCACTGCCCGCCCACGACAGCAGCGCGATTGCCGGCAGATAAAAAACGATCCATGCCGCGCCGCGCAATTGCGCGGAAAAATGCAGCCAGCCGCGGCGCGCTTCGTAATACAACCAGATCGGCAGTGCGACCACGATCAGCAGAATGATCCGCCCGGTCAGCGGCCACTTCGCCCAGTACAAGAGTTCCGTCGCCAGCACGAACGCGATCGGCGCCAACGCATTCAATGCCGCAAGTCGCAACGGGCGATGCATCTCCGGCGCAGTGCGACGCAGCACCAGCGCGCTCACCGGCCCGGTCAAATACGAAATGATCGTCGCCACCGAAATCACCGCCGCCAGCGAACTCCAGCCGCGGAAGAAGAACAGGAACAGAAACGCGACGGCGAGATTCAACCACATCGCCGGGCGCGGCACGCCGTACAGCGGATGCAGACGTCCAAGAATCGCCGGCAACGTGCCGTTGCGTTGCATGCCGTAGATCATCCGCGCGGTGGTCGCGGTGTAGGTGATGCCGGTGCCCGACGGGCTGACGAACGCATCCAGATACAACACCAGCGCGACCCAGTTGAGCGACAGCGACAACGCCAATTGCGCGAACGGCGAGCGGTAATCCAGTGCCGCCCAACCGTTGGCGAGCGCGGCGGTCGGCACGGCGCCGAGATACGCGATCTGCAGTAGCAGATAGACGACGGTCGCCAAACCGATCGAACCCAGGATCGCGAACGGAATGCTGCGCCCAGGATTGCGCGCCTCGCCGGCTAGATTCACCGGGCTCTGGAAACCGTTGTAGCTGAAGACGATGCCGCTGATCGCCACTGCCGTCAGGATCGAAGCGAAATCGCTGACATGCGTACCGCCGTGGATACCGACCGAGAAATTGTGCGGATGAAAACCCACCCACATCAACGCGACCGCAGTGCCCGCCGGCACGATCAACTTGAATACGGTGATCAAACTGTTCGCGCGCGCGAACAGCTTCACGCTCCAGTAATTGATCAGGAAATACACGATCACCAAGGCTGCGGCCAGCAGCAGCCCGGAGGCTGTCAGCGAATCGTGGACGTACATCGCCTGCGCCCACGCATACGGCCACGACGCCATGTATTGCGCGGAGGCCTCGGCTTCCACCGGGATCACCGACACGATCGCGATCCAGTTGGCCCACGCGGCGATGAAGCCGACCAGCGATCCGTGCGAATACTGCCCGTAGCGCATCATGCCGCCGGATTCCGGGAACATCGCGCCGAGTTCCGCATACGTCAGCGCGATCGCGGTGATCACCACTGCACCGATCACCCACGCCCAGATCGCGTCGGGGCCGGCGAGCTTCGCGGCTTTCCACGCACCGAATAGCCAACCGGAACCAATAATCGATCCCAGTCCGGTCAACATCAAGGCAAAGGCGCCGACGTTGCGGCGAATGGCGAATTCGTTGGACATCGGGAGAAGAGACTTGGCCGCGCAGCGGGCGATGATCGCAGATCGCGGGCGGCGCGTCAGCGACGACGATGGTCGAGTTCTGGCTCCGCGCCCGGCTCGCGGGCCACGCGGCGCAAATGGTTCAACAGCACGTCGGAAATGATATTGACGCCGATCCCGGCCGATAGTAGCGGCAGCAGATACAGCGCCAGTGAGAACTCCGAGGCGAAAACCTTGTCGTCGAAGATCGAGGGAGTGGCGTGCGCGGCGTTGGCCAGATGCCGCAACAAAAACACGTCCAGCGCCGACAGTAGGATCAGCGCTAGCGCGAACAGCAGCACCGTGTAGCGCGAGATGCGCCGGAATGACAGCAGCGCGAAATAGATCACCACCGGCAGCACCAAGGACGCCAGCAACAGCAGCCAGAACTCGAAATGGATGAATACGCTGTCGTTGTTCATGGGGTTGCCTTAGGCCTTAGCTGCAGGTGACTGCAAGCAGCCATCCATGAAGCGCTTCCCGGGCCGCACATCCTTGTGCGTGCGTCCGCCGGCGCGGGATGCCCTTCAAGGCATCTCCCGTTTTCTTGGCTCACTCACGAACGCTTCCCGCGTCAGATTCACCGGCTCGCCCTGCGTGCACACCACGTCGTCCTCGATGCGGATGCCGCCGAAGGCCCGGAACGCATCGACTTTGTTCCATACCACGTCCTTCGCCGACGGCTTGGTCTTCAATTCATCCAGCAGCATGTCGATGAAATAGAGGCCGGGCTCGATCGTAGTGACCATGCCCGGTTGCAGCGTGCGGGTCAGGCGCAGATACGGATGACCCTCGGGTCTGGCGATCGTGCCGCCGTGCTCGCCGCGCGCGAAACCGCAAACATCGTGCACCTGCAGGCCGATCAGATGCCCCAAGCCGTGTGGGAAAAACGCGTTGGAAATGCCGGATCCCACCGCGGCTTCTGCCGAGCAGGTGATGAAACCCTGATCGCGTAAGACCCGCGCCAGCACCCGATGCGCGTGAAGATGCAATTGCGCGTAATCCTGTTTAGGTTTAACCATCGCGCAGAAACCCTGCTGCGCTGTTTCGACGCCGTCGATCAGCGCCTGGAATTCGTCGACATCCGGCGCGGCATAGGTCCGCGTGATGTCCGACGCGTAACCGTGGAACTGGCCGCCGGCGTCGATCAGGAACGAATGCGCGTGCGCGGGCGACGCGTGATCGAAATGCGTGTAGTGCAACACCGCGCCGTGTTTGTCGAGCGCGATGATGTTGGCATACGGCAACTGATGTTCGGCTTGATGCGAGGCTTGCAGATAGGCGATATGGATTTCGAACTCCGACGCGCCCGCGCGGAACGCCCGCTCCGCCGCGCGATGCCCGCGCGCGCCGATCTTGCTGGCCACCCGCATCATCGCCAACTCGTAATCGGTCTTGAACGTGCGGTACCAGTGCAAATAATCGAGCAGAGGCTGCGGATTGTCCGGCGCGTAATCGTTGAGCGCCGCGTTGGCCTCGCCGATGATCGCGCAGCGCGAAGCATCGTTCGGCAGATGTGCGCGCGCGTCCTCCGGCTTGCGGATCGTGACGATCTCGAAATGCTCGACCCAGTAACCCGCGGGCGCGGCCGGCACCACGTGCCAGTAATCGTGCGGCTGCAGGAAAATCAATTTGGGTTTGACGCCCGGCGTGTACACAATCCAGCTTCCCGGCGCGTCGGTCAGCGGCAGCCAGTGCAGGAAATGCGGGTTCGCCTTGAACGGATAATCCTGGTCGTCCAGAAACCATCCGTGCGGCCGTCCCGCCGCGATCAGCAAGTGCTCGCGCTTTGCGGCGGCGAGCGCGTCGTCGCTGCGGCGCTCGACCTCTGCCAGGTGCACGGGATACAGCGCGGAAAGATTGTCTTGCGGGGCGGCGGTCATGGCGGCCAGTCAATGGGCGGAAAGCGTCATGGTGCCGGGAAGCGGGGCGGCGTGCAAAGACTACTCGCAACGCCAAGATTTTCAGTGACGGTAATCAAAGCCGGTTTTCGCAACAACGTGATCCGCCGCTGCATCGCCGGTGTGATGTAGAGATGGTCGTCGTCGGTCAGCAGCATCGCGCAGGCTGCGTGCAAGCTGCGCGCGATGCGCACGAAATCCTTGGGGCCGGCCACCATCAGCGCGGTCGAGCCGACGTCGGCGCGGGTGGCGTTGCCCGTGATGATCGAGGTCGCGGCGGCGCCGTGCACCGGCATGCCGGTGCACGGATCGATGATATGCGCCCAGCGCTGGCCATTGACCACGCGGTATTTGTGATAGTTGCCGGAGGAAAACAGTGCTTCGCGTCCGGATAGTTGCAAAGCCGCGAACACGCCGCCGTGCGGCGATTCGATCGCGACCCGCCACGGCCGGCCATCTGCACTGCCCAGCGCCAGCACGTCGCCGCCGACATTGATGATCGCGTTGTCGATCCTGCGCGCGTGCAGGATCGAAGCGATCTGCTCGGCCGCGTAGCCTTCGGCCAGACCGTCGAGATCGAGCGCGATCGCGCGATTGCCGGACGTGACGGTGCCGTCGGCCGCGACATGGATATCTTCCATGCCAGGATGACGCGCGTCGAGCGCGGCGATGCGGACGGGATCGGGAGCCGGCGTGTCGACCGGGAAATGACTGGTGTGGAAACCCCAGGCGGTGATGATCGCGCCGATCGCGGCGTCGAACAGGCCGTCGCTGTCGCGGTAGCCTTGTTGCGCGGCGCGAATCAGGCCGGCCAATTCCGGCGACGCGCGATAACCTTTTCCCTCCGCGATCGCATCGTTCAAATCCATCAACGCACTGGGGCGCTGCCACGGGTGCCAGGCGCGCTCGTCGCGGTGCAACTGGTTGTCGACCTCGACGAACGCGGCGGAGGCAACATCCGGTGCGGTGCCGCGCACGTCGACCGAGACCAACCCGCCGAACACGTAGAACGTTGCGCGTTGTGGCGCGCGCGGCGTGCGCCACGCGAACGCCACCAGCGCGATCACGATCAGCGCGGCGATGATGAAAGCGGTGGCGCGGCGCCCGCGTAAAACCATGTGCTATCCGACGCCAAGAAGCGGTCTAAAAACGTAACGAGCGAAGGCAACTTGCGCGCCGCCGGAGCGCAGAAACCGGAGTGTATAGGTCAATACATGAGGATTCCGAGCACCGCCGGCGTGCGGGATGCCGAGCGCAGTAGTTTTGAGACCGCTTCTAACCGGCATCCGGTTGATCCAGCCACTGATTCAACACCGCATTGTCGGCATCCGACATCGCGATGATGCGCAGTCCTGCCCAATGCTGGCCCGGTACGGCCGCGGGTTCGCTCCACAGTTCGTGCACGCCGGCTTCCAGCAAATGCGTGCGGCCATCGTTGTCGGTCAGACGGAAACGCAATTGATACAGCGCGTCCTCGTTGAGCACGCGACGGCAGATCAGCATCATGCCGTCGCGCGAAAGGTTGCCGATACGGCCGATGTTTTCGCCGGTCAGCGCGTCGCTGATCTCGATCGGTTCCAGTGCACGTTTGCGCAACGCGCGTCGTTGTTCGGAAGTACTCATGACGCGGTCGCCTCGCGTGGCGCCTTTCCAGCGAACTGACGCAGCCCCGACACCAGCGCGTTCCATGCGCGATCGATCAGCGACCCTTCCTGTTGCGCCACCAGCCGCGCCTGGCCCAGCGTCATCAAGCGCGCGAGCTGTTCCAGCCTGCGCTCCGACGCCGGCGTGCCGCGCACGTTGACCAGCAGGCAGCGCCCGGTGGCGGGTGCGTACCACGCCAGTTTGCGCTGCACGCGCTGACCCTGCTGGTTGACGATGAACTCGAACAGGGTGCCGAACGGCAGCGTCTTCAACCGCGCCAGCGTGCGTTGTTCCTCGACGCTTGGCGGTGTCGGCAGCGCGGGTTCCTCAGCGGAAGTGGGCGCTTCGTCGTCGCCCAACCGCTGCCGCGTCTTCAACCGCACCGCGAGTTCGGTCGGGCTTGGTGCATCCTCGCGCGCGCTCGCCGACGGTGGCAGATCGAGCACGCGGCGCGCGAGCTGCGTGGCTTCCGGTCCGTGCAAGCCGACCTGGCCCAGACCATCCTCCAGTTCGACCAGCAGACGCGCGTCATCACGCTCTTTGGGTTCGCGCAACAACTCGTCGGCGGCGGCGAGCCGGCGGTGGAAGGCCTCGCTGTTTTCCCCGTGACGCAGGATCGCCAACGCCAGCGCGTCGCTCCACGCTTGCTCCAGCAAGGCGCGCGTCAGTGGTGCGATTTTCTTGCCGGCGAGGCGTTCCTTGATCGCGGCGCCGGCTTGCGCGCGCGCCTGCTCCAGACGATCGCGGCCCTGCGCGGCTTCGAGCTGACGGCGTTCGGCGATTTCGGCACGGCGGCGCAGCGAATTGACGTGCGCTTCCAGATCGTCGACCAAACGCTCGAACAGCGACAGATCGCCGGTGAATTCGCCCAGCACACGATCGACCGCGCGTTGCAGCTTGTCGGCCAGTTGCGTATCGACCTCGCCGTCGCTGGCGTCCATCCACGCGTTGGCGGTTTCCGCGACGGTGTTGAGCAGACGCCGCGCCGGATGCGCGCGGCGGGTGAAAAAGCTGCGGTCGGTCAGCGCCACGCGCAACAGCGGCACTTGCAGGCGCGCCAGCAGATGTTGAGCGGTGCCGCCCGCGCGGGTCTCGTCCAAGAGGCGATCGAACAGCAGCGAGACCAGTTCGATGCTGTCGCGCTGCTC